>CAYNCY010000106.1:0-9760 GCA_964395195.1 uncultured Steroidobacteraceae bacterium | reverse complement strand
GCACAAGACGATGAGCCGATGGGATTCCCCGCCCATCCGGCCGTAGAGTGGGATCGGACCCGTCCGCCGGCCCCGAGACCGGCGAGCGAGGCCCGGGGGGAACACACGATGACTGCGGAACTCCGAGCGGGTCGGATCATCGGGGCGCTGACGCTGCTCCAGATGATCGGAGGCTTCGTCCTCAACTTCGTGGCCGACGCACCGCTCTCGGGCGCGCCCGGCTTTCTCGTCAACGCCGCACCCCACGCCGGGCAAATCGCCGCCGGCGTCCTGCTCGCGCTCGTGCTCTCGGGGATGAACGTCGCCATCGCCGTCACGGCGTTCCCCGTCTTCGAGCGCCATTCGGCGGCGCTCGCCCGCGCGTTCCTCGCACTCGCGGCGGTCGGCCTTGCCCTCGCCGTGCTCGAACAGGTCAACGTGATGTCGATGGTGTCGGTGAGCGAGGTCTACGTGAAGGCCACCGCCCAGGAGCAGGCCGGGTTCGGACCGCTACGCGCCGCGGTCGCCGCGCATCGCAACTGGGCGCACTACCTCGGGCTCTTCATGAACGGCTGCCTGCTGTTCGTCTTCTACCTGACGACGCTGCGCCACCGGCTTCTGCCGCGGCTGATGGCGGGGTTCGGCGTGGCTGCGGTCGCGATCCAGCTCGTCGTCGTTGCCCGGCCGCTGTTTGGTGTCCCGGTCAACTTCGCGCTCCTGATGCCGCTCGCCCTCGCGCAGGTCCTCTTGCTCGGTTGGCTGCTGTGGAAGGGCTTTCGGGCGCCGGCGGCGACTCTCACCGCTGGCTGAGCGAACGCGGTTGCTTCAGCCGCCCTTGCGCCCGCTGGCTTCACCGAGACCTTGCGTTTCGATGCGGCTCGTCAGCGCATCGAGGCCGCGAGCACTGATCTCGGCATCGAAGTCCGTCCGGTAGTTCCGGACGTAGGAGATCCCCTCGACCACGACGTCGAAGGCCTTCCAGCCGTCCGCCGTCTTGTGCAGTCGGTAGTCGACGGGCACGACCGTGCCGGTCGAGCGCTTGACCTCGGTCCGCACCGTCACCTGCGGTGCCGACGCATCGCCCCGGAACGGAAGGATCTTGAGCCGGTCGGCGGTCGCATCGGCGAGCGCGCTCGCGTACGTTCGCACGAGCGCCCCGTAGAACGCGTGGATGAACTTGGCGCGCTGCTCGGGTGTCGCTTCCGACCAGTGACGCGCGAGCACAAGCTGCGCCGCGTAGTCGACGTCGAACTGCGGCAGCAGGATCTTGTCGACGATCGGCACCACCGCGTCCGGGTTCTTCTGGATCGCGGCGCGGTTGGCATCGAGCGCCTGGAAGAGGTGCGTCGAGACGGTGGCGATCGCGTCCTGGGGTCCTGGCTCGGCCGTCGCCTCGGTGGGTGCCGCGAGCGCGATGGCCGGCACGAGCACGGGTGACATGCCAAGCGCGATCCGGGCGATCAGCGCGGCGAGCACGGAATTAAAGAGTTTGTTCTTCACGGTTGTCCCCCCGCGGTGGACCGCGGACGATGGTGGTTGGAATCCGAATCGATGGTCGCGTTGATGCCGCCGAGCGCCTTGTAGATCGCGACGACCGCGACGTTGACGGCAGTCTCGGCGCGGGCGACCGAACTCTCGGCCTCGAGCTCGGTGCGCTCGGCATCGAGGAGGGTGAGGTAGTCGGCGACGCCCTCGCGGTACTGGATGCCGGCGATCTCGGCGGCGCGGCGCGAGGCGTCGGCCTGGTCGGCGAGGCTCTTGAGGGCTTCCTGGCGCTTCGCATAGCCGAGGAAACTGTTCTCGGTGTCCTCGAGCGCGGTCAGGACCACCTGCTCGTAGCGGGCGGCCGCCGCATCGGCCTCGGCCTTCCGTGCGCGCAGGCGCGCATGCACGGAGCCCAGGTCGAGGGCTGCCCAGCTGACCGACGGCGTGACCGACCAGGCTCGGGTGTCGAGGCCGGGCGTCGTGCCGAAGAGCCGGTTCACGTCCCCGGACAGGAAGCCGATGAAGCCCGTGATGCTGACGCGCGGAAAGAAGTCCGCAGTCGCGATGCCGACCCGGGCGGTCGCGGCGGCGAGCTCGCGCTCGGCCGCGCGGACGTCCGGACGCTGCTTGAGGAGTGCGGTCGCATCGCCGATCGGGAGCGCCTTCGCATACGGCGCGGTCGGCGCGTCTTTCAGTTCCTCATCGAGCGTTCCGGGGCGCTGGCCGATGAGCACCGCGAGGCGATAGCCCGCCTGGCGCTCAGCCGCCTCGAGCGGCGGGATCGTGGCCTCGGTTGCCTTGAGGCGCGCGAGGCTGCGCTTGACGTCGAGCTCCGCGCCCCGGCCCGCATCCTCGCGCAGCTGGGTGAGTTCGAGCGACTCGCGCTCGCGCCCGAGGTTGCCGCGCGCCACCGCGAGTTCCTTCTGCGCACCGCGCAGCTCAAAGTAGTTCCGCGCGACCTCGGCCGCGACCGTGACCTCGGCATCCCGGTAGCCGGCATCCGCCGCGCCCGCCTCGGCCCTGGCGGCCTCGACCGTGCGACGCACGCGCCCGAAGAGATCGAGCTCCCACGCCGCGTCGAAGCCGAGCGAGGCGCTCTGGATGTCGACGCGGGACGTGCCGAAGCCCGGCACCTGCTCGCGGCTGCGCGCATAGGCGCCATCCCCGGTCACGTGTGGCGCGAGGTCGAGGGCGGATTCGACGAACACCGCCCGGGACGCGCGGACGCGATCGAGCGCGATCCGAAGATCGAGGTTGCTGGCGAGCGCGCGGGTGATGAGCGCGTCGAGCTCGGGGTCCGCGAACTCCTTCCACCACGCACCCGGCGGCACGCGGGCGTCGAACGCGGCGCCCTGTGCATTCGCGACCGTGACGGGCGCCGTCGCGGGTGCCCGGTAGTTGGGGCCGACGGCGCACGCCACGAGCGTGAGCGCGGCGGCAACGGCAGGAATCAGGCGATACATGGCTAGTCCTTCAGGAGGCTGGGGCTCAGGCGGCATCGGGTGCGGGCGGTACGCTCGCAACGACGGGGGTCGCAGCGGCCGCGCGTCGCTTCGTCAGGCGCCGGATCAGCAGGTAGAAGAGCGGCGTCAGCAGGAGCCCGAAGAAGGTCACGCCGATCATTCCGGAGAAGACCGCAATCCCCATGGCGTGGCGCATCTCGGCGCCGGCACCCGTCGAGACGACGAGCGGCACGACGCCCATGATGAAGGCGAGTGAGGTCATCAGGATCGGCCGCAAGCGCAGGCGCGCCGCATCGAGCGTTGCCTCGAGCGGCGACGCCCCGGTGAGCTCGCGGTCGCGCGCGAACTCGACGATCAGGATCGCGTTCTTGCTCGCGAGCCCGACGAGGACGATGAGCCCGATCTGCGTGAAGATGTTGTTGTCGCCGTGCGCCAGCATCACGCCCGTGATCGCGGACAGGAGCACCATCGGCATGATCAGGATCACCGCGATCGGGAGCGCAAGGCTCTCGTACTGTGCGGCGAGCACGAGGAAGACGAGCAGCACCACGAGCGGGAACACGAGCATCGCGGTGTTGCCGGCAATGATCTGCTGGTAGGTGAGCTCGGTCCACTCGAAGGTCATGCCGTTCGGGAGCTCCTGGCGCGCGAGCTTCTCGATCGCCGCCTGCGCCTCGCCGGTGCTGTACCCGGGTGCCGGACCGCCGTTGATCTCGGCGGTAACGTAGGAGTTGTAGTGCATGACCCGGTCGGGGCCCGAGGAGCGGTGCATCGTGACAAACGATCCGAGCGGGATCATGTCGCCGGCGGCGTTCCGGGTCTTGAGGCGCGCGATGTCCTCGGGCTCGAGGCGAAATCCAGGCTCCGCCTGCGCCGTGACCGCGTAGGTCCGCCCGAAGGCGTTGAAGTCGTTGACGTAGAGCGAACCCAAGTACACCTGCATCGTCTCGAACAGGCTCTCGACCGACACGCCCTGCGACTTCGCCTTCTCGCGGTCGACATTGGCATCGACCTGCGGGACGTTGACCTGGTAGCTCGAGAAGAGTCCGCGCAGCTCAGGAACCTGGTTGCTCTTGGCGATCAGGTTCTGGGTCTGCTTGTAGAGCTCGGCGAAGCCGAGGCCGCTCCTGTCCTCGATCTGCAGGCGGAAGCCGCCGATCGTGCCGAGCCCCTGGACGGGCGGCGGCGGGAATACGGCAATGAACGCTTCCTGGATGTGGCTGAACTGACCATTCAGCGACTGCGCAATGGCCTGGGCCGAGAGTTCGGCACCCTTTCTCTGGTCGAAGGGCTTCAAGGTCACGAACACGATCCCCGAGTTCGGGCTGTTGGTGAAGCCGTTGATGCTGAGGCCCGGGAAGGCGACCGCGTGTTCGACGCCGGGCGCCTTCAGCGCGACATCGCCCATGCGACGGATGACCGCCTCGGTGCGGTCGAGCGTCGCTGCGTCGGGCAACTGCGCAAACGCGACCAGGTACTGCTTGTCCTGCTGCGGCACGAAGCCGGTCGGCGTGTGCGCAAAGCCCGCCCACGTGAGGAGGATGAGCCCGCCGTACACGAAAAGTGCGATCGCGCCCGTCCGGACCACCCGCGTCACGGTGCCGACGTACCCGGAGGTGAAGCGCGCGAAGAACCGGTTGAACGGACGGAACACCCCGCCGAGCGCGCGGTTCAGGAGGACGGTGAGCCGGTCGGGCGCCGCGTCGTGGGCCTTCAGGAGCACCGCCGCGAGCGCGGGCGAGAGCGTGAGCGAGTTGAACGCCGAGATCACCGTGCTTATCGCAATGGTGAGCGCGAACTGCTTGTAGAACTGACCCGTGAGGCCGCTGATGAACGCGGTCGGCACGAACACGGCGCAGAGCACGAGCGCGGTCGCGACGATGGGCCCCGTCACCTCGCGCATCGCCTGGCGAGTGGCTTCCAGGGGCGCAAGGCCGTTGCTGATATTCCGCTCGACGTTCTCGACGACGACGATCGCATCGTCGACGACAATACCGATCGCGAGCACGAGGCCGAAGAGCGAGAGCGCGTTCAGCGAGAAGCCGAAGAGGTGCATGACCGCAAACGTGCCGACGAGCGACACCGGCACCGCGATCAACGGGATGATCGATGCGCGCCAGGTCTGCAGGAACAGGATCACGACCACGACGACCAGCAGGAGCGCCTCGAGGAGCGTGTGCACGACGGCCTCGATCGAGCCGCGTACGAACACGGTCGGGTCGTAGACGATCTGGTACTCGACGCCCTCGGGGAAGTCGCGCTTCAGTTCATTCATGCGCGCGCGGACGTGCTCGGAAATCGCGATCGCGTTGCTGCCCGGGCGCTGGAAGATGGGGATTGCGGCGGCCGGCTCGTTGTCGAGGAGCGCACGCAGCGCATAGGTATTGGAGCCAAGCTCCACGCGGGCCACGTCCTTGAGCCGCGTTATCTCGCCGCCCTCGCCCGCTTTCACGACGATGCCGCGGAAGTCGTCCTCGGTCGTGAGCCGGCCCTTCGTGTTGATCGCGACCTGGAACTGGGTGGCCGACGGCACCGGCGGCGCGCCGAGCTGGCCGGCCGCCACCTCGAGGTTCTGCTCGCGGATCGCGTGCACGACGTCATCCGCGGTCAGGCCGCGGCTCGCCACCTTCTCGGGGTCGAGCCAGATTCGCATCGAGAACTCACCCGCGCCGAACACCTGCACGTCACCCACGCCATCGAGCCGGGCGAGTTCGTCCTTCACGCGAAGACGTGCGTAGTTCGAGAGGTAGAGCGTGTCGTAGCGATTCCCCGGCGACACGAGGTGCACGACCATCGTCAGATCGGGAGAGGCCTTGTTCGTGACGACGCCGAGGCGCTGCACGACCTCGGGGAGTTTCGGGAGCGTCTGCGCGACGCGGTTCTGGACCTGCACCTGCGCCTTGTCGACGTCGGTGCCGAGGGCGAAGGTCACGGTCAGCGTCATGACGCCATCCGCCGTCGCCTGGGACGACTGGTACAGCATCCCCTCGACGCCGTTGATCGACTGCTCGAGCGGGCTCGCGACGGTCTCGGCGATGACCTTCGGGTTTGCACCCGGGTACGTTGCGCGCACGACCACGGTCGGCGGCACGACTTCCGGGTACTCGCTGATCGGGAGCGAAGGCAGCGCCAGCAGTCCCGCCAGGAAGATGAGCGCGGAGAGGACGCCCGCGAAAATCGGGCGGCTGATGAAGAATTGCGAGAGTTTCATGGAGCTGTCCTGGAAATGAGTCCCGCAGCGCTCAGCGGGGTACCGCGAGCGCCGCCGCGAGGCGCGAAGCCGTGGTCGTCGTGCCGCGCGCCGCGACTTCGGCGACATGGCTGTCCATGTCCGCCATCGCAACGCGGGTCGGCGCCACGGTCTGGCCCGGACGCACGTGCTGGAGTCCGTTCACGACAATGAGTTCGCCCGGGGCGAGGCCCGAGGCGACGACGCGAAGGCCGTTGATCTCGGGGCCGAGCTCGACGAGCCGGTAGGACACCTTGTTGTCGGCACCCAGGGTCAGCACGAACTTCTTGGAGAGGTCCGTTCCGACCGCCCGGTCCTCGATGAGGACGCTGTCCTTGTCCTCGCCGCCGACGAGGCGGACGCGCGCGAAGAGCCCCGGGGTCAGGTGACCGTCCGGATTCGCGAGCGCCGCGCGCGCACGGATCGTGCCCGTCGCGCCGTTGACCGCGTTGTCGACGAAGTCGAGCCTCGCGGCGTGCGGATAGCCTTCCTCATCGGCGAGGCCGATGAAGACGCCCTGGTCCTCGCCCGAGTGCGCGTGCCTGGCCGCCTTCGAGTAACGCAGGTACGTCTGCTCGTCCGCATCGAAGTAGACGTAGACCGGATCGTCCGACACGAGCGTCGTGAGCAAGCTCGCGCCGCTGACGAGGTTGCCCGCCGTGATGAGCGCGCGCGAGGCGTGCCCGTCGATCGGTGCCCGGACCTCGGTGAACTCGCGATTGAGTCGAGCGGCGGTCAGCGATGCATCGACCGAGCCCAGCGCGCCCTGCGCCGAGGCCTCGGCAGCACCGAGCTTCTCGTACTCCTCGCGCGAGATCGCGTGCGCGCCGATCAGGCGCTCCGCACGCGCGCGATTCGCGCGCGCGAGCTCGAGATCCGCAAGCGACCGGCTGCGCTCGGCAACCAGCCGATCGACCTCGGCCTGGAACGGACGCGGATCGATCTGGAAGAGAAGCTGGCCCTTCTTCACCCGCGCGC
Source organism: uncultured Steroidobacteraceae bacterium (assembly GCA_964395195.1). Taxonomy (GTDB): domain Bacteria; phylum Pseudomonadota; class Gammaproteobacteria; order Steroidobacterales; family Steroidobacteraceae; genus CAIKZZ01. The sequence goes on along the minus strand of CAYNCY010000106.1, from coordinate 2,626 downwards.
CGTCGGTAAACGTCACGCGATCGATGTAGCCGCTGACCCGGGGGCGCAGCTCCACCGAATTGACCGCCTGCAGGCGACCACTCAGTTCCTGCCACTCGCGCAGCGGCCGGTGCACGACCTCTGCGACGGTGACCTCGGGAGGCGGCGCCTCCTGGGCGGCGGGCGTCTTCGCGCCCGAACGGGCAACGACTGCGAACGCCGCGAGCGCGAGGAGCGCGAGACCGATCGGTGCCGATGCCTTGAGAGATACGAATCTGGATTGAGACATGAAAAAGCTCCCTGCCGGTTCTTGCGCGTTTGCCCTGACAATCGATCGTCCGTTTGGCGGGACCTGCCCTCGTGAGGGGCCCCGGAGCGGACTTGACTTGTCCCTGCAACACCCGGATGCTATGCGTCGTGTGTTACCGGTCAGTCACTCTATGCACAGCTAAGTTAGTGACCGGTCAGTAACGTGTCAAGTGGAGATTCTTATGAATCACCCGAAGACGATGGAAGCCGTTGATCTAAAAGAGATTAATTCGACCCCGGTGAAGATCAGGGTTCGAGACAAGATCATGCGCACCGCGCGTGAGCTCTTCTATATGCGCGGAATCCGCGCCGTTGGCGTCGACACGATCGCGTGCGAGGCCGGCACCAACAAGATGAGCTTCTACCGGTGCTTCGGCTCCAAGGACGCGCTCGTCGCCGAGTACCTCAAGGGCCAGGAACGCGAAGCCTGGCGCTGGTGGGACGAGACGGTTGCCGAGCACGCGGGTGACCCCCGCGCCCAGGTCGAGGCGCTTTTCGCCACCCAGTTGAACAAGGCCTGTGGCGATGAGTCGCGCGGTTGTGCGCTCGCGAATGCCGCGGTCGAGATCTCCGAGCCCGATCATCCGGCGCGCGCCGTGGTCGAGGGTTTCAAGGCGGAAATGCGCCGCCGCTTTCGCGCGCTCGCGCACGAGATGGGCGCACGCGAAGCCGATGCGCTCGGCGATTCATTGATGCTGCTGTGGGAAGGAAGCTACCTGATGCGGCTCACCTTCAAGGGCGAACACTCGCCCGCCGAGAGTGCCGCGCACGCGGCGCGCTCGCTGATGGCGGCCTACACGGGCTGACCGCGCGCCACTCGGGGCGCCGTCACTCTACGGTACGTCCGTCTCGCGCGAGGCGAGATCGATCAGCCATTCGCGCAGGGCGCAGACCGCCTCATCGCCCAGCTGCCGGCTGTCGCAATAGAGCTGGAACGCCGGACGCTCGAGCGCACACGCGTCGACGTACACGAGCGCGCCCGTTGCGAGCAGGTGGCGTGCCGCGAGCGTCGATCCCAGCACCACGCCCTGGCCCGCCGCCGCCGCTTCGAGCGCGCAGGCGTGATCCGAGAATGAGGGTCCCGCATCGCTGTCGTCCGCGGGGACGCCCGCACGCTCGAACCACTCGCGCCAGGTCGCTGCGCCCTCGTCGTGCAGGAGCGGCCAGCGCTTGAGCGCGGCAGCGCCCGCGGGCGCGCCGCCGCGCGCGGCGATGAGCGCAGGACTCGCCATCGGCCGCTGCGCATCGCCGACGAGCGGCGTCACGAGCACGTGCGGGCTCGCGGCGCGGGGCGCGGAGGAAATGAGCAGATCGACCTCGTCGTAGGTGAAGTCGATCTCGCGCTCGCTCGTGTCGAGCCAGAGGTCGACGTCGGGATGGCGCGCCCGGAACTCGGGCATGTTCGGCAGCACGAACCCGCGCGCAACGGCCGAGGTCGTATAGAGAATCACCGAACGCGGCTTGCGGTACGGCGAGAGACGGGCGACTCCGTCATCGAGCATGCGCAGCACCCGACTCACCGTCTGCGCGAAATCCTTGCCCGCGTCCGTGAGGACGACCGAGCGCCCGACCCGCCGGAAGAGCGGTTGCCCCAGGTCCGCCTCGAGGGTGCGGACCTGGTGGCTGATCGCGGACTGCGTGAGGTGAAGCGCGGCGGCCGCGTCCGCGAAGCTTCCCAGTCGCGCGGCGGCTTCGAAGCCGCGAAGCGTCCCGAGCCCTGCAGTGACCGCGCGCGCCATGCCCTGAATCAAGACAGAAACTCATCAATTCGTCAAGAAACAATCATTTTTCTTTTGTATTCGACGGTGGTCGAATGAGGGCACGCCCATCAACGACGCGACCGCGGTCGCAAGAGGACTGTCATGGCCAGCGCCGCCACCGCTCTTCCCGGCTACCGGTTGCCGGCCGAGTACGAGCGCCATTCGGCGACCTGGATGATGTGGCCGACGCGCCGTGAAATCTGGGGCGACAAGTTCGAGGCGGTGAAGGACGACTACGCGCGACTCGCGACGACCATCGCGCGCTTCGAGCCGCTCACGATGGTGGCGACGGCCGCGGACGCCGCGGACGCGCGGCACCGCTGCGGCACGTCGGTGCGCGTCCTCGAGATGCCGATCGACGACTCCTGGGCGCGCGATGCGGGCCCGGTGTTCGTGCAGCGAGACGACGGTTGCCTCGTCGCCTCCGCGTGGCGCTTCACGGCCTGGGGCGGCAAGTACGCACCGTACGACCAGGATGCACGGTTCGCCGCGCGCGTGGCCGCCGACGTCGGCGTGCCGGTCGTGGGCACGCCCCGCCCCCGCGAGGGGGGGGCGGAACGCAACGACCGCGGCGGGTC
>CAYNCY010000105.1:0-9778 GCA_964395195.1 uncultured Steroidobacteraceae bacterium | reverse complement strand
CGCTCGACTTGGGCGACGGACTTCCCCGTCAACGCGTGCGTCTGTTCAGCAAGGGCCCGACAGTTCGGACGTGATCCAGGAGTCCGGCGATGCCCTGCTCCATCGGGCGACGGTCCGCGAGGGGTTCGAACTTTGGATAGAAAAGCCGGCGCAGCTCGATGACCGCTGGAAGGCGATCCTCGATGACACCAAGCGGCGCCCGCGACTTCGCGGATCAGTTACACGCGAAATAGAGAGCCCCCCTCCGTCCGTGCACCTTGCCTCCCACGAGCGAGAGTCCGGCTGCGCGTGTCCCGCTCCAGCGCGTGCCGGCCGCGCATAGCGGCATAGCCTTTTGTTCGTTTGATGGGCGCCGACAGGCGCGTATGGTCCTTTCAAGGGTGCCGGCAGCCGTGCGGCATTTCTTTCCCCTTCCACAAAGGACTTCCCATGACTATCGCAGTAACAGGTTCCAGTGGGCACTTGGGCGGCCTGATCGTCGACGCGCTGCGCGCCAAGGCGCCGTCGTCCGAGATCATCGCGATCGCGCGCAGCCCCGAGAAAGTGACCGATTTGCGCGTTGCGGTGCGACACGGCGACTACGACGATCCGCCGTCAGTCGCCGCGGCGCTGCTTGGTGTACGAGACCTCGTGCTCGTCTCGAGCAACGACTTTGGCCGGCGCGCCGAACAGCACAGGACGGTGATCGATGCGGCAAAGGCGGCCGGTGTGCGGCGAATCGTCTATACGAGCCTCTTGCACGCTGACCGAACGCCTCTCAGCCTCGCGCCGGAGCACCTCGAGACGGAGCGGGCGCTCATTGCCTCGGGTCTCGCGTTCACGATCCTCCGGAACGGCTGGTACCTCGAGAACTACGCGGGGGCCGTCAACGGCGCGCTCGCAACCGGGACTCTCGCCGGTAGCGCCGGGCATGGACGGGTATCCGCGGCGTCGCGCGCCGACTACGCGGCCGCTGTCGTTGCGGTGCTGACGGGCCTTGGCCACGACGGCCAGACGTACGAACTCGCCGGGGACTCGTCATTCGAGCTGAGCGACCTTGCCGCGGAGCTGATCCGCCAGACGGGACGGAAGATTGCCTATCGCGATCTTCCGGAGCCGGAGTACGCGGCCGCGCTCGTGAAGGAGGGCCTTCCGGAGGGTATCGCGCAGGCCATTGCGCACTGGGACATCGGCATTGCGACCGGGGCACTCTTCGACGAGAGCGGTCAGCTGGGCCGTCTCATTGGGCGGCGTACGACGACGCTGAGGGAATTTGTCAGCGCGACGCTGGGCGAGGAACTCAAGGAGACCGGCTGACCGCCGCCAGCAGGCGCGCACCGGGAAGCGGCCCGGTGCGTGCCGCGCCCACTCAGCCTGCCCGGCAACGCTTCCCGGGCAGGCACGTACCAGCGCGACCACCTCGATCCACGGTCGATGGTGGACGACTTACCACGAAGGAGCGAAGGCCTAAGGTCGGCCAATTGCGAGCGAGGCGGGCGGGGCAATGCCATTCGCCGACGCGAAATTTCCCTGGTTGATTGCGAAGCTGACGAGCCCTCGCGAATCGATGTAGAGGAGTGGCTGACCCGTCGCCACGGCCCCGAAGGTCGCACCGAAGGGCACCGCGAAGTCCTTCTCCCCAATCCGCACGTGTACGGTATCCCCGAGCCGGTATCCGAGCTTGCGGAAGTCCTCACCGCCGACGTTCGTGACGAGGTTGCCGTAGGGCCCGTCGAGCGCGACGACGAGGCCGTGAATGCCGCTCGCATCGGTCGCCGCCTGCGGAACCTCCAGGCGAGTGATCCCGGGCAGCGCACTGCCGACATCCGTCCAGCGCTCGCCGCGCGCCAGATGCGCGGCGACCGGAGAGAAGAGGTCCCGTCCGTGAAAAGTCGACGACGTGGAGCTCGCCAACAGCCAGCGGGGGTTGCTGATCTCCCGCACACCCTCGAGCCCGTCCCGGTCGACCACCTGGGTCACGAGGCCGTTGTCGGGCAGTACGAAGTACTGGCCCCGCTTGGTCTTGACGACCACGGGCTTGCGCGCCGTGCCGACGCCCGGGTCGATGACGGTGACGAACACCGTGCCAGCCGGGTAGTACTGCGACGTGCGAACGAGCATGCGCGCGCCCTCGGCGATCGAGAACGGCGTGACCTGGTGCGAGAGGTCGATGATCTCGGTCGCGGGCGCGATGGTCTTCATCACGCCCTTGCAGATCGCGACGGCATCGTCGAGCGTCCCGAAGTCCGACGTGAAAACGATCAGCGGCTGCGCATGGGGCGGAGCCTGCGCATGCTCTGACGCACGGGCCGGGAACCCGCCTAGGAGGGTGGCGAGGGCAACCAGTGGCGCGAGACGTGAGGATAGCGTCAGCATTCGAGGCTCCGCCGGCTACTTGCCGAAAGTGATCTGGGCGCTGAGATAGTAGTACGCGCCGTTGATGCCAAGCGGGTGCGCGTAGTTGTACGGAAACGCACCGCCGTAGCTGTTGTCGAACGTGCTCTGGTCCGGATAGCGATTGAAGACGTTCGTTCCGCCAAGCGCGAGGGTCAAGCCGGACGTGACGTTGAGGCGGCCCTCGAGGTCGATTGACCAGACCGAGGGGTACTTCTGCACGTTCCAGCCGTTGATGGTCGGCTGCGCCGAGTCGAACGAATACGCGTAGACCGTGCCGAAGCGGGTGGCCACGGCTCGGGCGCCAAGGCGCTCGCCCGACCAGTCGGCGCTGAGTACGAGCTTCGTGCTCGGCGAGCCGTACTCGAGCGGCACAAGCACGTTGCCGCTCAGCAGTTCAGGGTTGCGCTCACGGTCTTCGTGGAGGTAATTGCGGTTGAACGCCGCCGTCAGCTTGAGCGGCCCGCCCCAGACGTCGAGCCGATGGTTGACGACGAGATCGAGGCCGCGCGTCGTCGTATCGAGCGCATTCGTCAGGTACTGAACGGACGCAACGTCAGTGAGGCCGTGATCGATGAGGTACTGCTGCTGGTCCGCCGTCGACAACTGACCGGTCGGCGTGATGCGATCGACGATCTTGACCTGGTACACATCGAGCGTCACGGACGTTTGCGAGGCTGCGCGTACGGCAATGCCGGCCGACAGGTTGACCGACCTCTCGGGCTTGAGAGGCCGGGCGCCGAGGAGCTGGGCGAGGGGATCGCTCGGCGGCAGCCACGCATTGTTCTGAAGGCCCGTGCCCGTATCGTTGAAGTTCAGTGTCGCAAACCGGATGCCGGTTTGCGCGAGCGACGGTGCACGGAAGCTGTTGGAGATCGAGCCTCGCAGCAGCACATCGTCGGTGATCTTGAACCGCGCCGCGAGCTTGCCGGTGGTCGAGCTGCCGTAGTCGCTGTAGTCGGAATAGCGACCCGCCGCCGACAGCAGGAGCCGATGTGTCACGTCGTTCTCGAGCTCGAGGTACAGGGACGTCGCGTGGCGCCGCAGGTGCACCACGTCCTCAGGCCGCAGTCCCGAGTCGCCCTGGGCGCCCGGCGGGATCACCTCGTCGAATGAGTTCACCGTGAACGGGCCCGCGGCGTACGACGCCGGATCGCCGGCCGACGTGTGATACCGCTGCGACAGGTACTCCGCGCCCGCCGACGCGACGATGGGTGCGTTGAGCCCCGCGTCAAACTCCCGGGTCACGTCGATGTTGAGAGCCTGCTCCGTCGTCGAAAAGCCGGCGATACGGAACGAAGTCGGGCTGTCGGGGCCGAGTGATGCATTGAGCGAGTTGATGAGACCGTAGTTGAAGCGGTTGAAGCCCTCGCGTGCGCTCACGTCCCAGGTCCAGCCATTGCCCGTTCCCTTGACCCCCGCCACGACGCCGACATCGGTGTCATCGCCCGTCGATACCGGCAGGAAGCCCTCGGGGTAGATGCTGGAGACGTTGCTCGGGTCACCGGGATAGCGGAAGAACGCGGCGCCGCGGGTGCTCTTGAAATCGGAGGTCGCGAAGGAGTACGCCGTCGCTCCGTCCGCAATCGGCAATTCCGCGTTGTAGAAAAGCCCCGTGCTTTCGAGCTTGGGGTCTCCTGAGCGGAACAGCACCTTGCCGTCGAGCGCAAGATCCTCGGGAGTCGAGTTCCAGGACGTCCAGGTCGCGCTGCTCGGACCCGCGCGGTTGGTCGCGTCGCGATTCTGGTAGGTCGCGCCAAAGCGAATGAACCCGGCTCCAAGGGGAAGCCCCGCGTCGACGCTCACGGTACGGTTCTGGCCATCCGTGATCGTGTCGCCGGTCGGCGCAAAATGCGTCCGGTTCTCTCCGTATCCGAGATCGATGGTTCCAGGGCCCGTCCCGTGCTTGAGCACGATGTTCACGACCCCTGCGACGGCGTCGCTGCCGTACAAGGCGCCTGCGCCGTCGCGCAGCACCTCGATGTGATCGATGGCCGCAGCCGGGATCGCGTTAAGGTCGACTGCCACGGTTCCCGGGAAGAGGCCTTCGATGTCCATCACGGAGTTGGCATGGCGACGCTTGCCATCAACCAGCACCAGCACCTGGTCGGGGGCGAGGCCGCGCAGCTGGATCGCCCTCACGCTGTCGGACGTTCCGCTCGAGGAGGCACGCGGCATGTTCACCGAGGGCGACAGGGCTTGCAGGGCCTGCCCGAGCTCCCCCGAGCTGATGGCGGCCGCGACATCTGCCGGCGAAAAGGAATCGATGGGCACGGGGCTGTCGAAGACCGTCCGATTCTGGAGTCGCGAACCGAACACCGTGACGTCACTCAGCGGCTCGGTCGAACCCGTTGGGGGGTCCGCGGCAAGCGCGGGGGAAGTCGGTGCGGTCGCGGCGAGGAACGCCGCATAGACGAGTGGCTTCATCCGGGTACGGTTGCTCATGAGTCATCGACCTGTGCAGAAAACGGAGCGGACGCGCGATTGTGTGCCCTGGCGACGCCACTGCGCCGACGTCGGGCGCGTGCGTTCTTGGGGCTGCCAAGTCTGAAGCAACGACGGTCGGCAGGCGATCCCGAGTGGTTATCGCGCACTTCTGGGGGGTTATGACGCCTGGACGGGCGAAGGCAGCGAATCATTATGAGGCCATCACGCACGGGCATTGGCAGAGACCGCCGGCCGGTCGGTAGCGTATACGTTATATGGCCATACCGTCCCCCGCTTGAAGCTTTCGCAACTCAGGTTTCTGGCCGCCGTCGTCCAGAATGACCTCAACGTCACGACGGCTGCACGCAAGCTGCACACGTCCCAGCCCGGGGTCAGCAAGCAGTTGCGGCTGCTCGAGGACGAACTCGGCTTCCCGCTCTTCGAGCGCGACGGGCGGAATTTCGTCGGAATTACGCCGGCCGGACGGGCCGTCGTCGACCGGAGCCTCCGGATCCTCGAGGAGGCGCAGAACATCCGCCAGCTCTCGCAGGAAGCACGCAACGAGCAGCTGGGGTCGCTCTCGATCGGCACCACGCACACGCAGGCCCGCTACGTCCTGCCACCGGTACTGCAGCAGTTTCGCGTCCGGTACCCCGAGGTCGACCTGCACCTTCACCAGGGGACGTCGGAGCAGATCGCGGAGCTTGCGAAGCTTGACCGGGTCGAATTCGCGATCGCGACCGGTGGCGCGGATCTCTTCCCGGGACTCGTGCGACTGCCCGTGTATCGCTGGCACCGGCGCGTCATCGTGCCGCGCGGCCACGCGCTCGCGACCGGCCGGCAGTTGACCCTCGCCGCGCTCGCGCGCCACCCGATCGTCACGTACACATTCAGCTTCAGTGGTCGTTCATCGCTCCCGGCCCTGTTCGAAAGCGCGGGGCTCAAGCTCAACGTCGCGTTGACGGCGAGCGATGCCGATCTCATCAAGACCTACGTAAGACTCGGGTTTGGTGTCGGGATCGTGGCCAGCATGGCCATCGACCCCGCGACCGATGGCGACCTGGTCGCACTCGACGCCGATCATCTGTTCGCGCCACACGTGACCTGGATCGGATTTCGGCGGGGTCGCCTGCTGCGCGGATACCTTCGCGAGTTCATCAAGGCGTTCGCGCCCCACGTGACACCGCGGCTAATAGACGAGGCGGTGCGCGCCGGCGACCCGAAGGCCGTCGATCTCCTGTTTGAGCGGATCGAAATCCCGACGCGATGAGCGTTTCTGCATGGCGCCAGACCGATTGTGTCGTTCCGCGTGGAGCGCGCGCCCGCTAGGCTTCGTATCGGGTACCGGGTAGTCGCAGCTTCCTTCTTTGGCCCCCCTGGAGCGGGATTGAGTCGACTACCCGGATACCCACCACTCCCGAAGCCAGGCACGTGACCAACCGTGCAGTCACGTTTGTGACTGCATGATCACGGCCAAGGATCATGCGGTGCACGCAGCGCGCGTGCCCGACCGGTCGAGGACCGTGCTCACCGACCCGAGCGGCACGCTCGCCTAGATTCGGAAGGGTGCAGCCGGACCGGCGCGAGGGCGCATCAGCGGTCCCGCGAGCAAGATACCCGCCACGACCCCGGCCACGAAAACCATTGCGCGCAGATCCCCACCGACGAGAATCACGAGCGCAGGGCCGGGACAGATGCCGCTCAACCCCCAGCCGATGCCAAACGAGGCACTGCCCAGCACGAGCGGGCCGTCGATCCTGAACCGGTCGATGGGCGCGACCGCGACTCGAAGGAGCGACTCGCCGCGCAAGCGCACGAGGGCAAAGGCGGGAAGGGCGACGGCGACGGCACCGGCCATCGTGAACGCAAGACTTGGCCGCCAGTCTCCCGTGATATCCAGGAATGCGATGACATTGGCGGGGTTGGTCATACCGGAGACGAGGAGACCGAACCCGAACAGGAGGCCGGCCACCAGCGCGACGATCGCGGTCACGTGCGCACCACCGCTCGCACGACGAGAACCGTGACCGCGGCCACCGCGATGAACGTGCCGGTCGCGACGAGCGACCGAGGCGAGAGGTTCGCGATGCCGCAGACGCCGTGGCCGCTCGTGCAACCGCTCCCGAGCCGCGTCCCGAAACCCACCAGGACTCCGGCGACGCCCAGCACCGCCGTCGGCGCCTGCCAGTCGACCGGACCCGTCCCGAGGATCGTGGCCGGCAGCACGAGACCGGCTAGGAACGCAATTCGCCACGCCTGTTCGCCGGCGGTGCCGTGAACTACTCGGTCGAGGACGCCGCTGATACCCGCGATGCGCCCGTTCAGCAGCCTGAGGAGGCCCGCGCCCGCGCCAATCAGCGCACCGCCCGCGAGCGACTGCCAAACAGGGATGAGCGCTGTGCTCATGGAAAGGCTTCCGATCGACGATCGCTAGAGTTTATGCGACCAGCCGATGCCGATCGACGTCTCCTCGAGGCTGACATTCGCCTCGCCACCACCGAAGGCGGGCGGAATCGAACCCGAGCCGTAGACCGTCTTCTTGGGCGCGTGCAGCGCGCTCAAGGAGAGTTCGTTGACCGCGTTCAGTTTCCAGCTGAGGCCGGCGGTCAGGTGGGTCTCGACGACACCCGGCGCCAGAATGTTGAAAAACGTCTGGGAGGCCGGCACGGGCTGGCGGCCGTTGCTGACGCCGGCGCGAAGGGTCCATTGCTCGCTCGCGCGAAACGTCACGCCGAGCTTGACGACCGATACATCGCGCCAACCAAAGCCTGGGCCGTTGCTGGCGCCGAGCGGAACACCGTCAAACAGGCTCGCGATGCTGTTGCCAACCGAGGCCACCTTCGAGTACTCGATCTGCTGCCAGTCGAGCGCGAGCGTCCAGGTATCGCTCGGCGTGAGTGCGAGCCCGACGCCGTAGGTTGACGGTGCATCAAACCCACCCCCGTCGGCGAAGAGGCCGGCGTACTTCTTGAACTTCCCGAAGTAGGTCTTCGACTGCCAGGTTGCCCCGAGGGCCAGGTACGGATTGATCCTCCCGATCCAGCCCACGTGTACGCCGGCGCCGAGGGCGCTGTCGTATCCCCGGTCGCTGACGCTCGTCGGATCCGAGGAGAAGCCGGAAAAGAGGCCCACGCCCTTGGCCTTGAACTTCTCGTAGCCAAGGTTGAGGGCGAGGCCGACCGACTGCCCGGGCGCGAACTCGAATGCAACGGCGGGCGACACAAATGCCTGCTGGAGGTCGACGCCGGCGGAACTGGTCGCGCCAAAGCGGGCGAACGGATTCGAGGCGTAGTTGGTGTCCAGGCCCCCGTTGCCGTAGAGGGCGACCCCCAGCGCGAGCTGGGGGCTCAGGTGACGGCTGAACCCCAGGCTCGGAATGTAGAAGCGGCTCGTGTCGTTGCCGTCGAACGTCTGGGCACCGCCGCCCTGCACGAGCGTTGCCTCGCGTCGCGGCAGGAAGACGTCGACGCCCGCATCAAAGGCATCGGCGACCGAGACGAGACCGGCCGGGTTGGTCGCGATCGTGAGGGTGTCCTGCGGGAATGCGATGCCGGCACCGGCTTCGCCCTCGGCCTTGATCCCGTACCCATCGGCAAAGTAGCCGTTCGTGGCCGAGGCGGGTGCGCAAACGAGCGCCGCCGCGCCCGCGAGCAGAACACGGACAGTCGTCCGAACCGAATTCGACATGTGGGTCACTCCAGAACGTCAGCAGCTTCGGCCCGCATGCTGTCGGAGAAGCGTCGTGTGTACTAATCACGAAATGGACTTGACGCATCACCCGACGTTCCACGGCGGATCCCCCGCAATCGCGCGTGCATGCGGCAACGGCATGCGATCACTTCGGTCGGTATGACCGACCGTGATTGGCCGGTCCGAGCGGCATCGATGTAGCGTCCCGACGTCGCGACGGCGCGTCGCTTCGGCCACCGCCCCGTGGAATTGCAACAGCTTCGCTACGTCGTCGCCGTTTACGAGAACGCCTGCAACCTTTCCCAGGCCTCGCGCCAACTGCGGACATCGCAGCCCGGCATCACGCGCCAGATCCGGCTGCTCGAGGCGGAGATCGGCTTTCCGATCTTCGATCGGAGCAAGCCGGCCCAGCCACGAGCAACCCCCGCCGGAGCGGAACTGATCGCGCGCGCGACTGTGCTCCTGAGAGAAGCCGAGATGCTGCAAGAGGAGTGCGACGACCGGCGCAGTCCGCAGGCCGGCGCCCTCGCAATCGCGGCGTCCGACGCGGAACTTCGGCATGTGCTGCCCGCCGTGATCGGGGCATTCCGGGTCGGGTACCCGGACGTCGTGCTGCACCTGCACCACGGCAGTTCCGAGCACGTCACGAGCCTGCTCTTGCGGCGACGCGTGGACGTCGCGATTGCTAGCGACGTCCGCGCGGTCAACGACGGCCTGGTCTGGGTGCCGTGTTACCGCTGGCAATACCGGCTACTGATCCCGATCGGTCACGAACTCGAGAAGGTGCGCCGGCCGCTGATGACGGACCTCGTGAAATACCCGCTCATCACCGGACCATCCGGCCCGGCGGGGCGGGTCGCGCTCGAAGCGAGCTTCGAGGCGTCGAATCTTCTGGGGCGCATTGTCCTGACGGCGGCCGGCAGCGACGTGATCGAGACTTACGTTCGGCACGGCGTTGGCATCGGCATCGTCGCCATGACGGCTGAGCGCCCGACTCCTGGGCTTGTCAGCGTCGATGCGTCGCACTTGTTCGACACGCAGACGACCTGGATTGGACTTCGGCGGGAGGCGCCGCTGCGCTCCTATGTGTACACGTTCCTCGAAATCCTGGCGCCCCACCTGTCGCGACCGTTCATCGAAGAATGCGGGCGGGCCCCGGATCAGGCCGAGCTCGATGACGCGCTCGCAGACCTGCACGTCAGCCTCCTGGGTTGATGCGCGGCAGAGACCGGATGCCGGCAGGAATCTACGAACGAACGCCAACGCTCTTACTATACTGACGGGGCAG
>CAYNCY010000104.1:0-9800 GCA_964395195.1 uncultured Steroidobacteraceae bacterium | reverse complement strand
GACCGCAACCAGCAAAGCCGAGATCAGCGACAACGACGTCCCGGAGCTCGCGCGGCGTCGCGTGCACGGCAACGAGGCCCGACTGCGAGTTGAGGACGACCGCACGGCCGCCGTCACTGCCGACCAGCCCGTGCAGGCTGGTCTCGAGGTCGTGCCAGAAATCGGAGGACGACCGCGTCGAGACGCTGGTGCCCGTGATCTCGCGGATCCGGTCGCCATCGTGGCCGGATCCACCCTTGCCGAACACGAGCCCGGGCGGTTCGCTGAGCGAACTCTGACCCTGCGTGTCAGTCGACTGGCCGGTACCCTGAATGCCTGTGGAGCTCGAGCTCTGGCCGACCTGGCCCGACGCGACGCGGGTGCGCGACGTGCCGCGGCGCTCGAGGTCGATGTAGTTGACCTGGAACATCCGTGTCTGCATCGCCGGCGGCACGATCACGAAGCCGGAGGGCATGCGTCGGTAGTCGTAGCCGTACGCCTCGCGCACCGCATCCAGCACCTCGAGGATCGTCACGTGCTTCATCGTCAGCGTCACGGTTCCGCCGACGCCGGGCTCGAGCACGATGTTGTAGGGCGTGCCGTCGGCGAGGCCCTCGAAGAACGTCCGCGCCGGGGCGTCCGTGACTGCGACGTCGAAGCGCGCCTCGTCAGCAGTCGCCACCGCCGGCAGTGCGCCCGCGAACAGCAGCATGGCGATCGAAAGTAGTCTCGCGTACATGGTCACTTCGCTCCGCTCGCCACGCGATCGGACTCGATTGCGGGCTTCTTGATTGAGGATGCCAACCGGGGCAGGCGCAGCTCCTGCACGACCCCGCCACGGCGGACTCGCACGCCGTCGACGAGCACCGCCTCGATGGTGTAGTTGCCGACCGTGGCGCCCTCGTGCACCAGATGGCCGTTGAAGATCGCGCTGTGCACGCCGTTGAAGGTGAGCACCGCGCTCAGTACCGGCGCCGCTTCGCGCGGCTCGCCGCCGCGGCCGTCCACGACTGGTGGTCGCATGGGATCGGCGGCGCCGTCGGCGTGAGCGGCACTGGCGAAAGCCAGGACGAGCCCGCAAAGGACCGCGCGCTTCATACGCTGATCCAGTCCCGCGACAGGCTGAGGGCGCCCATCACGACGTGCACGCGATTGAGCGGGTACTCGCCGGCGACGAGCTCGACTCGTTCCCAGTGGATCCGCCACGGCAGCGCCTCGAGGGCCTGCAGGTAGGCGAGCACGCTCGCGTAGTCGCCCTCGACGACCATGTCGACCGGATGCAGGAATGGGCCGCGATCCGTCGGCGCGATCGGCGCATCGACGCTCGTGCCCGGCGCCCGCGACAGGCTCTCGACCGGGAGGTTCGCAAGGCTGACGAGCCTGAGCCCGTGCTGGCTCGCAAGGAGTTCGCGCAGCAGCTCCGTCATGCGCTCTGGCGCCACGTAGCCCTGTGCAAGGGTGCGCAGCTTCGTATCGATCGCAACGAGCTCCGCGGCGAGCGCGCGATTGCGCGCCGCGGCCGCGACGACCGGATCCTGCGCGGACGCGGCGCCGGCTTCATCGAGCACGGCCGTCTGGCGCCGCGCGTCGGCCAGGTGTTGCTCGGCGACGCGCGCCCGCGCCGCCAGCGGGTCCATCAGCACGGACTGCCACAGCATGTAGATGACCGCGACGCCCGCGCCGAAGACGAGCGCGCGCTCGCGCAGCGAGCGTGCATCGAGCCGCTCGGCGAGCGGCCCGAGCCGCGCGAAGGCATTCGTCAGTGCATTCACTTGGACTTCTCCGCCATCGGGAACTTGAGCCCGGGTGCGCCGAGCGAGAACACGATCTGCGCCGGCGCTTCCTCGGGAAGGGCGCGTCGCATCACGAGCGTGTCGAACCGAACGCCGTCGAGCGCGCGCTCCTCGGCGAGGCCAGCGAGGTAGGCAGGCACGAGGCGCGGGTCCGTCGTGCTACCGCGAAGCGCAAGGCGTCCTTCGCCGGACCCGACCACGATCTCGCGCAGCCACACACCTTGGATCTGCCGATGGGCGAGCGCCTCGAGTCGTGCCGCGAAGCTCGTCCGCGCTGTCGCGATACCGTCCTGGACGACTTCGAGCGCGCGGGTGCGCGCGCTGATCTCGGCGCTCAACGTCTGCGCCTGGGCGGCGAGTTCCTCCGCCGTCTGAGTTGGCCGCAACGCGACGCTCGCTCGCTGCGCGCGCGCGAGAACCTGCGCCTGCTGCTGCTCGAGCTGCGCGACCGCGCGCTCGACCCGGCCCGTGCGCCACGCGCCGAAGCCCCCGAGGCCACCGAGGCAGACCGCGAGCACGAGGAGTCCGACACCGATGGCGCGCGCCGAGAAGAGTCGCTTCTCGGCGCCGAGGATCGGCTGATATAGGTTGACCTGTTGTTCCATGGCGGCGCCTAGAGCGAGCGGTGCTCTTCGCGAAGCGCGGCGCCGACCGCGACCAGGCAGACCGCCTGCGTTGAAGGGCTGACCGGCGTCGGGCAGCTGAGGATGCTGCCGAGGTCGAGCACGGTGGCCTCGAGCCCCGTGTCGCGCGCGAGGTCGGCCGTCAGATCGTCGGCGCGGGGACCGGGCGGTGATACGGCGATCCGCGTGATGGGCGGCTGGTCGAAATGCCGCTCGTAGTAGTCGAGCGAGCGTTGCAACTCGAGCATGACGCTCGCGGCGTCGAGACGCTCGTTGGGTTCGCTACCCGGTGCGATGCGCAGCGTCGCCTGCAGGTCCATCTGGCGTGCGAAGTAGAAGGTGCTCCCGCGCACGAGGACGATCGTCGCGATGGTCTCACCCACGTAGAGAAGTGCGACGCCGGCAGCCGCGGCTGGCAACTGTGCGGCGAGATTGCGCAGGCAGAGCTCCGGCACGTCGACGACGTCGAAGCCTGTCGTCTCCCTGAGCGCGGCAGCGTGGCGCGCGACGGCGGCCTGCCTGGCGGCAACCGCGTACATCATGCGACCCTGGCCGCCGCGGTTCTGCTGCGGGATATCGAAGACATCGATGACCGCGTCCTCGACACGGATGTCGATGGAATCCTTCAGTCGCCAGCGCATGGCCGCGCGCAGCTCGGCGGGCGGCACGTCGGGCGCCTCGACCATCGCGAGCTGGTAGTCATCGGTGCGCAACACCGTGCTGACCGGCATGCGCGGCAGGTTTGCCGCGCGCAGCGCCGCCAGCACGTTGTCAGGCCCGCCGTTCGGGTCGAGGGGGAGGACCTCGCAGCGTTCGAGCACGGCGACGCCCGAATCGCGGCGCACAACGGCGAGCGCGATTCGCTCGCGGCCAATGACCATCCCGATGCGACCCTTCGAGGCCGCCGCTTTCTTGAGCAGTCCTAGCACACGACACTCCATGCCGGACGGGCGGTGGAATTCCGCCTGTCATTGCCGGAGGTAGCGGACTGCCGAGGCTGTTCTTTAACAAAACGCCCGCGCGGAGCGCGGGAATGCGCGGGCGAGCGGCCGAACCGTGAGGGGGGTCACAGTCCCCGTCCCGCCGCGGACGCGCTCGGCGTCCGCGTCGAGAGGGCTAGCGGGGAGTTCGGGACGGGTCGTTCCCTTGGTCTTCGCCGGCTTCCGGATCGAGCCGGGAACTTTGGTTGGGGGATTCCCACCGCATCGCATAGCGGACGAGCTCACCGGCGGAAGTGAGTCCAAGTTTCTCGCGCATGTTGCGACGGTGCGAGTCGACTGTCTTGGCACTCATGCCGAGTTCCTTCGCAGTCTCCTGCGTGCTGAGCCCGCGCGCGATCGCCGTCAGCACTTCGTGTTCGCGCGCCGTGAGCTGTCCGGCGGGGGCCTGCGACTGGCTTGAGCGCGCCGCACGCGCGAGGAGGCGCGCCGTGAGTTCGGGCCGCACGTAGATCTCGCCACTGATGACTTTCCGCAGGGCCAGGAGAAAGACCTCCGATGCCTCCTGCTTCATCACGTAGCCGCGCGCGCCGAGCGTCAGCATCTTCTCCGCGTACACGGTCTCATCGTGCATCGACAGGACCAGTATCGGCAGTAGCGGCGAACGTGCGTGCAGCGTCGAGACGAGTGCCACGCCGTCATCGTGCCCGAGCGTGAGATCGAGGACGACGACGTCAGGATCGAGGGCGTCAATGGCGGCGAGCGCAGTCGCGGTGCTGTCGGCCTCGCCGCACACTTCGATGTCAGGTTGCCGGGCAATGAGTTCGGCGAGACCCTCTCGCAAAAGCGGATGGTCATCGACGATCAAGATGCGCGCTGCCATCGTTGCCATCCGTAAGCAAACTATCGGTTCGATCGTCGTCTGAACGTCTTCGCCCGAATCGCCGCAGTCAGTCCCTGACCGGCGCTAGCTAGTATAGGTCGTTTCGGTGCGCATCGGAATGGCGGCCGTTAGCGCGCGCGACGAGTGGTCCCGCAGCAGCATCACGAACCCGCTGATGCCCCCGTCGGCGCGCCGATGCGGCGCGAAGGTGGCGCTCAGCCGCTGCGGCCTGCCGCCGACCTGGAGGAGATCCATTTCGGCTGATTCCGTCGCCCCGGCGAGAACGTGCTTGAGCGGAGCCGCCAGCGCCTGGTCGCATTCGGCTCCGAAGAGCTCCTCGAGCGACCAGCCGAGCGGTGCTGAGGAGAAGCCGAACCATTCAACGAATGCGCGGTTGCAATAGCTGAGCTTGGCGGCGGCATCGAATCGCGCGACCAGCAACGGCAGCGCGTCGACCACGGACTCGTGCAGGCACGCGCGATGCGTATCGCGTGTCCGGTCGATCGACGTCGCCTCGCGTTCCACGACGACGCCGATGAAATCGCCCTGCAGCGGATCGATCATCGCCGCGCAGATCAGCACGCCGATGCGAGCGCCGTCGGCGCGGGTCAGGATCCTCTCGACGGGTGGCGCGTGGCCGCTGTCTTCGAGTGCCGCACGTACCGCGACGCTGAGCGGGAGTTCATTCTGTGCCCCCAGCGAGTCGAGAAGAATCGGGAACTCCGACGCGTGTAGGCCAAGGAGCTCGCCGAGTCGATCGTTGCCCTCATCGAGCGTGCCCCGACGGAGGTTCCCGAACATGATGCCGACGGCGTTCGAGTCGAACAGCCGACGGAAGCGGCGCTCCATCGAGCGCCGTTGTCTTTCCGCGATCTTGAGGTCGCTGATATCAAGCAGCGTCACCTCGAAGCCCTCGACGTCGCCGCGCTCGTCCCACACCGCGCGAACCGTCGCCGCCGCCATCAGCTGCACGCCGTCGCGGCGGCGAACGTTGAATTCGACGATCGGCAGCTCGCCATCCTGGCGCGCGCGCTGAAGCAGCGCATCGAACGTACCGGGACCGGCGTACAGGTGCTGACGGAAGTCTGCCGCGAGCAGGTCGCTCTCGGTGGCAAAACCGAGGAGGCGCACGAGCGCCGCGTTCGCCCCGCGGCACATGCCATCCGCCGCGACGGTCAGTAGACCCGCCGCGACATTTTCAAGAAGCTGCCGGGACCGGGTCTCGGAAACCGCGAGCGCGCGTCGTATCTCGACCTGGCGAAGTGCCGCGGCGTGCTGGCGGGCTAACGAGGCGGCGGCGAGGAGAAGACCCGCAACGGCTGCCCAGAGGAGCCAGGCGGCATCCAATCCAAACCGGTCGCCCACCGCCAGCAAGGTGGCGGCCGAGGTGAGAAGCCAGGGTGCCCAGGCGCCGAAACGGTCCGCGGGGCGGCCGATCGGGCTGGCCACGGCGGCGCCGTGGATATGAATAGACATGTTCCTCCGCCGTCGCGTCGGGTCGCCCGACCGCAGGACTGGCTACCGGTAGATCGGCGGGAGGTATTGGGTCTTGAGCCCGCGCCCAGTATCGGGGGTCAGTGCTTGGGGGCGGCGGCCGGTGCCGTCTTGGCCGGCGCAGGGACTGGTGCCGGTACCGCGGCAACGAGCTGCAGGTGAACGACCACCTCGACCTTCTTGCCCGCAACGGCGTCGTCCGCCCACTCGCCCGTGCCGAGGCCGAAGTCGATGCGATCGAGCGTCACGCGAGCATCCAGTGTCGCCTTCGCGCCGTCGACCTTCCACGCGAACGGAAATGCGATCCGCTTCGTGTGGCCCTTGATCGTGAGGTCCGCATCACCGACGGGTCCAGTCGGCGTCGACCGAATGGTCGCGGCGCGAAAGGTCGCGGTCGGGAATTTCGCGAAATCGAACCAGTCGGTGCCCGCCAGGGCGGAGTCCCGCTCCTGGTTCTTCGAATCGAGAGACTTGAGCCGGATCGTCACGTCGATGTGGCTCGTAGCGAGCTGGTCAGCCGCGTACGCGATTTTCGCGTCGTAGTCCCGGAAGGTGCCGGTGAATTTCTCGCCCTGCTGCGTGCCGCTGAAACTGAGCGAACTCTGCGCCGGAACCGGCACGTAGACCGGCGCGTCGGCCCGCCCGACCGTCGGCGCGAGGAGGCAAAGGACACTGGCGATGAAGGAAAGACGGCGGTTCATGGGTTCGCTCCGTTGCGAGGCGCATCCACGCCCGGCACCATAAGAGAGAGTGTTCGATCACGATCGAGGAAGTGATGCTTCAGGGCCGCGGCCGCGTGCAGCGAAACCAGTCCGACCAGCGCCCACACACCGGCTTCGTGCAGCTCGCGCGCCAGCGCCTTGAGTGGCGGGTTCTGCGCCGTCAGCGCTGGCAGGTTCACGGTGCCGAACCATTGCAGCGGAAATCCCGCAGCCGAGTTGAACAGCCAACCGGTGATCGGTATCGCGAACATCAGCACGTAGAGGAGGACGTGCGCGGCGGTCGCCGCGTGCTCCTGCCACGCAGGCATCGGCGGCAACGTCGGGCGTCGCTCGGCCGATCGCCACGCGAGCCTGAGCGCGGCCAGCGCGAGCAGCGACAACCCGATCGACTTGTGCAGCGCGTAGAGCTTCAGCTTCCTGAGGCCGAGCGGCTGGTCCGTCATGTAGAAGCCGAGCGGGATGATGAACACGAACACGAGCAGCATCCCCCAGTGGAAGAGCCGCGAAACGGCCCCCCAGCCTGCCGTAGTCGATCGAACGGTCATCGCATCACCTGTTTCGGCTCCCGCCGCGGGTTCGTCCGCCCCTGAGACGCCCGCCTCGGCCGCGAGTTCAGGGGCCGCCAGCCGCCCGGTCGGGGCAATCCGCCAAGTGGGAGTGTAGCGGCCTCCGGGGCCGCCGCCACCCACCCGCTGGAACTGGCGACCTATTCCGCCGGCATGGCCAAGCACGCGCCGGTCGCGGTACCGCGCGTGCTCGGCTAGGCTTGGGGACGTGGCGGGGCGTCCGTCCGGTGCGGGAGAGAGTGCGTGGGCAAGGAGGTAGTCGAGGGTCCGACCGCTGTCATCGAATTCGACGCGGCGCGTTGCATCCACTCCCGGAACTGTGTACTCGATCGACCGGACGTCTTCGTCCCCAACGTCGAAGGAGCGTGGATCCACCCCGAGGCCGCGACGGCCGACGAGGTGGTCGCCATCGCGCGGAACTGCCCGTCGGGTGCCATCGTGGCGCGCCGTCTCGATGGTGGAGCACCCGAGCGGGCACCGCTCGTCAACACGGTCCGAATCCGCGAGAACGGCCCGCTCGCGTTCCATGCGACGCTCAGCATCGGCGGGCAGCCCGACGGATTCCGGGCAACTCTCTGCCGTTGCGGCCAATCCAAGCGCAAGCCGTACTGCGATGGATCGCATGCCGCCGCCGGGTTCACGGCGTCGGGCGAGGCGCCGATGAAGGAATCGACCCCGTTGGCCGAGCGCGGCGGACCGCTCGAGGTCACGCCGACCGTCAACGGGCCGCTCAAGGTGAAAGGCCCCGTCGAGGTCGTGACCGGCACCGGGCATACGATCAACCGCGCCACGGAACTCTATTTCTGCCGTTGCGGCCAATCCCAGACGAAACCGTACTGCGATGGCACTCACAAGAAAGTGGGCTTCGTTGCCCCGTGAGCCGTCGCCCCCGCACAATGCCGCCACTTTTCTCGTGAACACGCGAACGCCGCTCAAGTGGCCGAACCCAAACTAAATCGCTCTTCGCCGTTCGTGGTCGGAGTATCCGGCCATCGCGACCTCGACCCGAATGGGCTCGTGGCCGTGCGCGAGGCATTCGGCACGTTCGTGGCGGAGCTCAAGCGGTTCCTGCCGAATACGGAGCTGCGCATCGTCGTCGGAATGGCGGAAGGGGCCGACCTCCTGATAGCGCGGTCAGCGCTTGATCTGGACATCAAGGTCGACGCCGTGCTGCCGATGCCGCTCGAACACTACGCGGCCGATTTCTCCCCAGAGGCGTTCGCGACCCTGGAGGAACTCCTGCGCGACCCTCGTGTTGAGACGGTCGAACTCGCCGTCTCGGGCGCACCGGGGCGCGAGCGGCCCTTTGCGGATGACTCCGCGCGGGACGCAAGCTACGCGACGCTGACCGCGACCCTGATTCGCCGAAGTGGCCTCCTGCTCGCGATCTGGGATGGCCAATCCTCGCCCCTCCCCGGAGGCACCGCCGACACGGTGCTCAGGTACGTCGGCGCGCGAACCGAGGACAATGAGACGGTCGCGAAGCTCGAGTTCATCGCCTCCAAACTCGACATGGATTCCGCGGATCACCTTGTCTACTGGATTCCTGCTGCTCGCGCCGATGGGCCGCCGCTCGATACCGCGCGCAAGCCCAGCTACCTGCTCGGCTTCGGTGACAACCTGGTGCAGGTGCAGCCCACGATGCCCTCGCTCCTCGCTGACCAGCTGCGTGAACTCGACGCCTACAATCACGACTTCGCGCAGCTGACCGGTGCCGGCGCGCTCGGCGAGCCCGACTCGCTGCTACGCGCACTCCCCGCCGCGATCCTGCCCGACGACCTCGCGGTGCTGCGCGGCATAGACAGCCAGTACGGCAAGGCGGACTCACTCGCGGTTCACTACCAGCTGCGCTCGAATCGGCTCTTCGGGCTCTTCGGCGTGATGACGTTCACGATGGGCCTCGCGTACCTGATCTACGAGAAGCTCACGGAATCGCGACTCGTGCTGCTAGCCTACCTCGCCATTCTGCTGTCGAGCCTCGGGCTCTATCACCTCCTGCAGAACCGGCGCTGGTTCGCGAAGCACCTCACGTACCGCGCGCTCGCCGAGACGATGCGCGCGAAGTTCTACCTCACGCTCGCCGGCGTCGGCCAACGCGTCAGCGCCGCCGAGGTACTGACGTTGTCGGGCATCAATCGCTTCCACGGCTTCGGCTGGCTGGGCTTCGTCCTCAAGAGCGTCGAGGCGTCCGAGGCCGACACGGTCGTGGGTGCCGAGGCCCGTGCGCGGCGCGTGCGCGGCGTCGAGGAAGTCTGGATCGCCACGCAGCACCGGTATTTCACGTCGAAGGTCAAATCGCTCGCGCAAGCGAGCCGCCGCGTGAAGCTGCTCAGGAACACCCTCTTCATCGTGATCCTGCTCGTGATTGTGACGCTGTTCGTGTTCGGCGAGCACATGCATCACGCCGACGCGCGCCTTGGCATACCGCTGCAGAACCTGCTGACGTTCTGCATGGGCTTTCTTGCGGTGCTGCTCGGAGTCTGGGAACTCCACCAGGACAAGATGGCGACGCACGAGCTGCTTTGGCAGTACCGCAACCAGCTGAGCCACTTTGCGCGTGCGCGCCTGCAACTGTCGCGCACTGTGTCATCGAGCCACCGCGACGAAGTGCTGATCGAACTCGGTCGCGATTCGCTGATGGAAAGCTATCTCTGGACGATCCATCGCTACCACCGCGAGCACGAGCCGCCCGCCGCGCACTGAAGGGCGCTCCGAACCGCTCAGTTCGCAACCGCGTGTGCCTCGCCCGCCGCGCGGACCGACGCTGACTCCGCATCCACGCCCGGAAGTGCGCAAAGGGCC
>CAYNCY010000103.1:0-9818 GCA_964395195.1 uncultured Steroidobacteraceae bacterium | reverse complement strand
CGGGAATGCAGCAGCTGTCGAGCGGACCGAGCGCGACTTCCTGACCGTTCGCGCGAACGGTCAGCGTGCCTGCGATAACGACATAGACCTTCTCGAGAGGCGATGAGTCCGGCCCTGCGCCGCCGCCCGGCAGGAAATGCGAAAGCCCTACCCAGGAACCCGTCGGGCCGCCGGGCTCGAAGCCCTGCAGCCTGAGCGAGCGCATGTCGTAGTGGTTCGGCGCCTGGTACGCATGGGCATCCCGGAAGCGCTTGACGTGCATATCAGCCGTTTCCTGTCTCGATGCGGTACTTGCCGGTCGGATCCACGATGGCGACGAGGCGGACGATGCAGCCATCGCCCTTCGTCCAGCGCCACGGGAATGCCGCGAAAGTGACGCGCTTGCCGGTGACGGCATCGATCTCCCCGCCCACGTTCTCGAATCCGCAGATCCCTGCGGAGAGCACCGCGCGATGGCAAGGCTCCCACTCGGGGAAGTCCTGCAGCACGTCACGGCCGGTCCGCTTCTTGTAGTCCGCGCACACGCCCGGCAGCAGCCCGTTCGGCGCGCCCGGGCCGTGGGGCCCGATCGCCGTGCCGA
This sequence comes from uncultured Steroidobacteraceae bacterium, assembly GCA_964395195.1. Classification (GTDB taxonomy): domain Bacteria; phylum Pseudomonadota; class Gammaproteobacteria; order Steroidobacterales; family Steroidobacteraceae; genus CAIKZZ01. The sequence continues at coordinate 9,238 of CAYNCY010000103.1, read as the reverse complement.
GCGGGTGATCGAGCGCCTGGGTGTCGGTGCCGATCATCTTGACCTTCTTCGCGGCGAACCACTCGCCCGCTTCCTTGTAGAAGCCCGGAGAATAGCCGTAGTACTTCTGGCTGTCGCCGTAGTACTTGTGCCAGCCGGTGTTGACGATGACGATGTCGCCAGGCCGGATCTTCGGGGAAGCCTTCTCGAGATCGTCCGCCGTGATCACGCCCCACTCATCCTTGGGGATCGAGACGACGACGCCCGTGCCGAAGAAGTGCGGGAGCGGCACCTCGTCCATGAACGGCGTGCCCTCGACGACGTGCCCCGGCGCGTCGACGTGCGTACCCGAGTGCATCACTGTCGTGATCTTCTGCGTGAGCACGCCCGATTTCGCCATCGAGTGCAGGCGCTCGATCTTGACGTCCTCGAAGTAAGGCCAGCAGGGTTGGCCAAGTCCCCACGGATGGCTGAGGTCGTAGAACTTCAGCCCCATGGCATTATTCATGTTCTCTTCGAAGGTGATCCCGCGGATCGTGATCATGTGTCGTTGCTCCCCGTGCAGACTAGGCAAAACGCGCGGCGTGGCTATCGCAGTGCGGCAAAAAAAGGTCGGCGAACTGGCTGCTTTAGAGTATCGCGATACGGTACTATGTGTCCACAAGGCGGTTACCTCGGAATGCCGTCGCCGGTACTCGGCGGCCGGGTCCGCGGGGCTCGGGCGGGGATTCAGCGGTCGGCGCGAGGTTGCTTACCAGCATGCTGAAGAGCGTGGTCGTCCACGACATATCGATGAGCCAGGTCGCGGCCATGGAGCGGTGGTATTGGCGCGACCATGCCCCCGAGATCAATCGGCGCTTTGGCCCGTGGCTCGCGCGGCACGAGAGCTTCCTCCCCGTTGATGCACCCACCGACGCCCGCACCTACGGGTTCTTCAACTGGCGTGTAACCGAAGGCTACTGGCGGGAGATGCCGCTGCCCGGTGCCCGCGGCAACCTCGCGTTCACGCGGCCGCCCATCTGGCCGCGCGTCGCGACGGGATTCTTCGCCGCGCAGCCGACGGATGACTTCGGTGGCGGTGCACTTCAGCCGCACGAGCGGCCGGTGCTCCGTTGGTACTGCCTGCACCGCTATCCGGATGGCGTGAACGAAGCGGACGGCGAGAAGTGGTTCCGCGAAACGCACGGGCCCGAACTTGCGCGGAGCGGCGGTCCCTTCCGCGTCTTCAGCACGCGCGCCCACAAGGAACCTCTGCCGCTGCCAGGTGAATGGCCGCCGGGTGACTCGCCGCCGGCGGGTTCGGTACTCCACTCATGGGATCGCCTCACCGAGCTCTGGTTCGCCTCCTTCGACGACTGGCGAAGCTGGCTGAACGCCGCGGCCGCGAAGCTGACCAAGCCGGACTGGGCGACCGCCGCGATGTTTCCGTTCGTGCGGCCGGGCGTCGAGTTCGTGAGCTCGTTCCTGCTCGAGCGACCAACCGATGAGTTCCTGCGCGACGCGCGTGGCTACCTGTGACGCCGCTGCCCGCCGCTCAGATTGTTACGACCCTGCGAGGACGATCCTGATGTTCACGACCCGATGGGCCACTTCGCCGCGCGAGCACGGCGTCGTTTTCGAACGCAACGTGTCGATTCCGGTCCGCGCCGGATTCAACATCGACTGCCACATCGTGAGGCCCGACGGCCCTGGCCGCTTTCCGGTGATCGTGAGCATCCACCCCTTCGACAACGACCGGCAGTTCGAGCCCGCGATGCCGAAGGCGATCAACTCGCCCGACGTCGTCCTCGAGGGCGGCGACTACAACTTCTACGTTCGGCGCGGCTACGTGATGCTTATGGCGAACTGCCGCGGCACCGGCCGATCCGGCGGCACGTTCGAGCACATGGGCAACGGGATCAACGAAGATTTCTACGACGTGATCGAGTGGGCCGCGAAGCAGCCCTGGTCGACCGGCAAGGTCGGTACCTTCGGGACCTCGTACTTCGCGATGACCGCCAAGCGCGTCGCCGAGCTGAAACCCCCGTCGCTCAAGACGATCTTCGCGCCCTTCGGCGTCACCGACCAGTACCGCCACGCGATCTTCCACGGCGGCATCTTCTCCTTCGTCTTCCACCAGTTCTGGCTCAAGAAGCTGAGCAACCTCAGGGTCAGCAAGGAGTGGCGCGAGGAGATCGGCCACGCGGAGTTCAACCGCCGCGTAGCGGCGGCGCTTGAGAACAGCGAGATCAACATCCACCCGACGCTCGTCAACGTGCTCAACAACGTCGACGAGGGCGGCAACATGCTGATCGCCGAATACATCCTCAACCAGCAGGACACGGAGATCTACAGGCGGAAGGCCCCGAGCTACGAGGTCGACGTCGAGATCCCGGGGTACTTCGGCGGCTGCTGGGGGATGCACATGCTGCACCTCAACGGCGACTTCGAAAGCTTCGAGCGCTGGGCGGGCCCCAAGCGCCTGACGATCGGACCGCCGTACTACCTCGACCGTCCCGTCTACCAGTACCAGGACGAGTCGCTGCGCTGGTTCGATTTCTGGCTGAAGGGCATCGACACGGGCATCACCGAGGATCCACCGGTACGCGTCTTCATCCAGAACACCGGCGAATGGAAGGCGGCGGAGGAATGGCCGCTGCCAGAGACCCGCTGGACGACGTTTTACCTGCACAAGGACGGACTCCTGTCCGAGCACGAGATTTGGCCTGACGAGACGGCCTCGACCTTCGTCGAAGGGCCGAACGAGCACGGCACGCTCGTGTTCCGCACGCCCCCCATGGTCGAGAACACCGAGATCTGCGGGCCGCTGGTGCTCAACCTCTTCGCATCGACGACCGACACCGAAATCCTCTGGTTCGTCACGCTCTTCCAGGAAGACGCCGCGGGTGTGCGCCGTACGCTGACGCGCGGGTGGCTGCGGGGCTCGCAGCGGCACCTCGATCAGGACCGCACGACGCCCTGGCAGCCGTACCACACCCACGACCGGCGAGAACCCCTGACGCCGGGCGAGGTCAACGAGTTCAACATCGAGATCGTCGCGACGGGCGTCGAACTCACCGCCGGCATGCGCCTCGGTGTTTCGATCCGCGGCACCGACCAGGATGCGGTGGCGACGGATTTCATCGACAACCACGCCTACGGCCATCTGTGGCGCCCGACGAAGGCGACGATTCGCGTCGAGCACAACAATGAGCACCCGTCGCACCTGCTGGTGCCGGTGACCAAGGGCAACCTGATCGGCACGTTCATGTCGGGCGGCGTCATGCCGCCCTTCAAGCCCGGCCACTGACGACTGGACACCGGAGATCGAGACGATGATGAAGTTCATCCTCGCCGCACGGCGCAAGCCCGGGGACACCCAGGAGCGGTACTTCTACGAGTGGAGCATCATCCACGTCGCGCTCATGATCACGAATCCGTCGACGCAGCGCGCCTTCAAGCGCTATGCGCAGCACTACTCGATCGACGGCGTGAACAAGGACCTCCTCTGGCACCCGCTGTCGCCGATGGCGTGGGACAACATGGCCGACCACTGGCTCGGCGGCATCGAGGACCTGGCACTTTCGGTCAAGGGCGCGGACTACGTGCACCGGATGCAGCCGCACAAGTTTGGTGACAGCAACTTCGCGGTCGAGCTCACGGCCGGCAAGGTCGTCTACGAGCACCCGGGCTTTCAGAACGGTGGCGTCAAGCTGGTCCACTTCCTGAAGAAGCGACCCGAAATCCCGGATCAGGCCTTCAACGAATACTGGGAGGGGAGGCACGCGCGCACGGTGGTCGAGGCGTTGCAGCCGCTCGGGGTGCTTCGCAAGTACGTGCAGAACCCGCGCCTGCCGCTCGATCCGTCGGTATTCAAGGGCACGCTCTTCGAGGCGGGCGGCGTCGGCCAGCACGCCGGTATCGAGGAGTTCTGGTTCAACAACCTCACCGACCTCGAGCGCATCCGCGGCGACAGTGACGCGTGGGATCGCATCGTCGCGAGCGACCGGCGCATCACGGCCGAGAGCGGTTCGTTCTCGATGGTGACTACCGAGCGGGTGGTATTCGACTACGTGACGCCGGGCCGCGAGACGCCGCGGGCGGCCGTCCTGACCCCGGGTTCGCTCGAGGCGCTGATCGACGCGCAGGGCTACACCGGCTTCAACATTCCAAAGCCGCCGGGCGCAAGCCCGGGCTGGCGCTAGGAGTCGGCATGCCGACGCGACACGACGGGCGCCTTGCGCTCGTCACGGGTGGCAGCAGCGGGATCGGCCAGGCGATCGTCACGCGCCTCGCCGCCGACGGCGCGCGGGTCGCGATCCTCGACGTCGCTGACGCGAGCGCGACCATCGAGCTCGTGCGCCGCGGGGGTGGTGAGGCATTCTGGGTTTCGTGCGATCTCGCGCAGCCCGACTCGATCCGCACCGCTGCGCAGACCGTGCGCAAGACCGCGGGCTCTCCCGCGATCCTCGTTCACGCCGCGGCGCTGCAGTTCGTGAAGCCCTTTGCGGAGCTGACCGAGCGCGACTGGCGGCTCGTTCAGGCGGTCAACCAGGACTCGGTGTTCCACCTCGTGCAGGCGCTCTTGCCGGGCATGAAGGCGGCAGCGTGGGGGCGCATCGTACTGATCGTCTCCTCGACCTTCTGGGTCGGCGGCGTCGGCATGACGCATTACGTCACCAGCAAGGGCGCGCTCATCGGCTTTGCACACGGACTCGCCGGGGAAGTGGGCGTCGACGGCATTACGGTCAACTGCGTCGCTCCCGGCCTCACCAAGACCGCGAAGGCGGCGGCCGACCTGCCGGAGGAGTTCTTCCGGCATATCGCCTCGGTTCAGAGCATCAAGCGCAATGGCACGCCCGAAGATCAGGCCGGCGTCGTCTCGTTCCTCGCGTCCGACGACGCCGCGTTCATGACGGGGCAGACCCTGCTGGTTGACGGCGGCCAGGCGCGGACCTGAAGCAACGGACCCGACTCGGCACACTCAGGACAGCAGGACAAATATGAGCGCCGCTTACGACATCGTCTGCATGGGGGCCGGCCACAACGGCCTGGTCGCGGCGGCCTACCTCGCGAAAGCGGGCAAGAAAGTGCTGGTCCTCGAGGCCAAAGACTTCGTCGGTGGCGGAGTGATCACGCGCGAGCTCACAGCGCCCGGCTTCAAGCACGACCAGCATTCGACCGCCCACATCATGTTGTCGGGCAATCCAATGATCCAGGGCGACGAGCTCGGTCTCTTCTCGCGCTTCGGTCTCAAGTACCGTTACGCGGACATTCCGTACGCGACGATCTTCGAGGACCAGTCCGCGATCATTACCTACAAGGACATCGACAAGACCTGCGAGTCGATCGCAAAAATCTCGCCGCGCGATGCCGAGGCGTACCGACGCTTCGTCGCGAACTCGAGCGCGATGCTGCCGATGTTCCTGGCCGGGCTCTACGCGCCGCCGATTCCGATGGGCGCGATGGTGGCGATGATGGACCAGAGCCAGGAGGGGCGGGACCTCCTCAATACGATGTTCAAGAACTCACTCCAGGTCGTGAACGAGTGGTTCGAGCACGACAAGGTGAAGATCCACCTCCTGAAGCTCGTGTCCGAGAACCTCCAGACACCGGAGGAGCTCGGCACGGGCGCGGGCGTGTTCCTGATGCCGGCGCTCCTGCACGCCTTCGGTGTCGGACAGCCCATCGGCGGCAGCGGCAAGCTGTCGGAGGCGCTCGTCAAGTGCATCGAGCACCACGGCGGCACCGTGCTGACCGGGCAGACCGTGAGCAAGGTCGTCACGCGCGGCGGTCGCGCGACCGGGCTCGAGACGGTCAGCGGCGAGCTCCACGAGGCGCGCGATGCCGTGATCGGCGCGATCCATCCGGCGCGACTCGAGCGCTTCTTCGACGGCCTCGATGCGGACCTGCTGCGCCGCGCGCGGGCGGTCCAGCCGTCCTCTTTCTCGCTGTTCCTCAGCCACTACGCGCTCAACGAGCCGCTCAAGTACTACGCGGGCCCGGAGCTCTCAGGTCCCACGATGCTGGAGGTCGTTGCGACGCGCGACCTGCGCGGCTTCCTCGAGGGCTACGATTCGCTGCGGCGAGGGCGACTGCCCAAACCGCTGCTGATCAGCGGCGGCGACAACAGCATCAACGACAAGACCCGCGTGCCGCCGGGCAAGGGCACCGCCTACATCGTCTGCTTCGCCCCGTACGACCTCGCCGACGGGGGCCCCGCCAAGTGGGACTCGATCAAGGAGTCACTCGGTGATGAAATCCTCGCGACCTACCGGCACTTCTCGCCGAACTTCACCGACGCCAACATCGTCGGCCGGCACCTCGACAGCCCGCTCGACCACGAGCGGTTCTCGCCAAACAGCTTCGTCCGCGGCGACATGCACGGCTGCGCGCCGTTCTTCCACCAGACGGGCAACTACCGGCCCATACCGGAGCTCGGCAACTACACCGTGCCGGGGGTCGAGCGTTTCTACCTGGTGGGCCCCTTCATGCACCCGGGCGGTGGCGTGTTCGGCGCCGGGCGCGGCACGGCGATCCGGGTGTGTGACGATCTCAAGCTCAACTTCGACAAGGTAGCGAGTGCGCCAGCATGAAGCTCTACGGTGCGGATAACCGCGAACTGATGACGATCAGCGAGATCGCGCGCGACGGCAACACACTGCTCGTCCGGGGGCGGATCTTCGGCGCGATGCCGATGACCGCGAAGTTAAAGCCGGAGGAGGCGCGTGCGGCGCTCAAGCTCCTCGACTGGCGGACCGCCCTCTTCCTGATCAGCCTCTTCTTCAGACGAGGATGAGCGGTTCATCCACTGCGTGAATCGGCCGGCTGCCGACGGCCGTGATCAAGGTGAGATCCTCGAGGTGCGCCGTCCCGCCGAGCCCGACGTCGAGCAGCGGGCAGTCGACGCTGAGCACCATGCCCTCGACGAGCGCGAGATCGAGCGGGCTCCCGTCAAGATCGGTGCGCGGCTGATCTTCGTGAGCAAGTCCGACGCTGTGCGGCTTGAAGGCGACGGTGTAGTCGTAGCCTGAGTCCGCGAGCGCCTTCAGGCCGATGGCCCGGATCTCGCTGAATCGCAGGCCCGGTCGGAGCTGGCGCCGGACTTCTCCCCACGCAAATCCCAGTGCCGTCGTCACGCGACGCAGTTCCGGCGAGGGCTCGCCGATGCAGGCGGTGCGTGCGTAGTCGCCCTGGTAGAACGCGCGGTGACTGACCGCGTCGACGAGAAACGCCTTGCCCTCGATGAGTAACTCATCGTAGGTCTCGTCCATCACGCCGTCGACCAGCATGAAGATCGGCGTGTTGCCGGCGAGGGCGGCGTGGCTGAAAAAGAGCTCCCGGAGACCCCGCAGCGTCCGCGCTTCGCGGGCACTGCGCACCGCGCTCATCATCGCGTGGGCGTTCGCCTGCGCGGCCGCCTCGAGGATTGCGAGCTCCGCCGGTGTCTTCACCAGGCGGATGTGCCGGACGATGTCCTCGGCCGGTCGGGAGGTCGAAGCCGGTGCCGCGGTGCCGAGCCAGCGCTGCCCGTCGAGGCTGTCGATGCCGAGAGTGCCACGCACGAGCCGGTGGTCTGCGAGGACGGCGGCGAGACCTTCGGGGATCGAACGATGAAAGCGCGCATCCCTCGTGCGCTCCCGGCGCCTGAGTTCCCGGGGCTCGAGCGGAGACTTGTCGAGCGCTCGCATCAGCGCGCCGTCCGCGGCCTTGAGCGGGTCCGAGGCAGCCGGGTTCACGAGATGCAGGTCGACGCCGGCGGCGACGCCGCGGTCCGCGACGTTGTAGTAGTACTCGAACGCCGGGCCGACGTAGCTCACAGGGAGTAAAGGATCGGCGGGGACGATGGCAACCGACTGGTGCGACGTCGTCATCCGGTCGAGGACCGGTAGCTTCGACGTCGCGTAGTAGACGTTGAGCGGTTCGGCGAGGACCACCGCGTCGAGTCCCGCCCGCGCGAGAATCTCCGTCGCCCGCTCGCGATTGATGAGGGGGAGTGCGAGGCTGCCGGTGGGTTGACTGGACATGGATGCTCGTCACGGGGCGGGCGTCGCGCCCGCGGTGATGGAGAGGATCCGGACCGGTCCCAGCAGGCCGGACGGCAGCAACGGGGATGTCGCTGCATAGCGCTCCGGCACCGAATACGTGATCTTCTCAACGACGTCCGGCTGGCGATCGCCGATCATCCGGTTCACCCACAGGTTCGTGACCCGGATCTCGAGCCGATTGGTCCCTGGTCGTACGAGCTTCGAGATGTCGACGCGAAAGGGCGGTTTCCAGAGGATGCCCGCCGACCGTCCATTGACCCGGACCTCGGCGAGATTCTGGACGTCGCCGAGATCGAGCCAGAGGCGCTCACGCGCGTGGCCTTGGAGGTCGGGCAGTTTGAGATCCCGTGCGTAGGTCGCAGTGCCCGAGAAATAGCGGACGCCCGGGTCCGGACTGTCGCTCCACGATGCCAGCCGCTTGAGGGTTGCGGCGGCCGGCGCGCCGCGATTCGGCGGGAAGTACACCGTCCAGGGCCCGTCCAGGCGACCGACCTCGGTCTCCTGCGAGCCAGGCGTGTGGCGAGTTGCCTTGCCGGTTGGACGGCGGAACACGAGAAAGACGCTTTCCCGGGGCGCCAGGCGCAGCGGCACGCGCGTAGTGTCGCCGGTCAGCGAGTAGTCGGCCGGTTCGGTGAGGCCGGTGTCGGGATGCCACAGCTCCGCCTCCCGCCCGCGCATCCGGACGGTCGCCTGCGTCGCGAGCGGCTGGTCGCTCCGGTTCACGATGAAGTAGAGATGCGCGTGCTCCACGGAGCGGTGCACGAAGCGGACGCGGTCGTCGTCTTCGGAGGTCGCGAGCTTGAGGTCCGGCTGGAGGGCGAGGTCACCGAGCGCACGATTGAGCGAGTCCGAGGGGACAACGCGCCCGCGGCCCACGTCGAGCCGCGCCGTCGCCTTGCCCCAGAGCTCGTCCGCAATGCGCGCGAACTCGGCTGGGTCGTCCGCGAGGCTCGGCGTGCCCACTGGGCGGGATCCGACGACCGTGGCTCCGGTTCGCACGAGCTCGGCAATGCGCCTAAGCGATGCGAGCGACATGAATCGGCTGAACGGATCGAGCACGAGCACGCGATAGCGCGTGCCACTCACGGTGACGAGTTCGGATCGATCGACCATCAGTCGGTGCTGGAGAGCGTCGGCGCTCACGTAGTCGAAGCTGTAGCCGCGCGGGATGGCGGGAGCGTGATCGGCAAAGAGTGCCGTCAGGTTCGTATCCTCGCCGTACAGGTAAGCGA
>CAYNCY010000102.1:0-9860 GCA_964395195.1 uncultured Steroidobacteraceae bacterium | reverse complement strand
GCTGGCTCCTGAGCTTCTCGCTCTCGCTCGATGATCTCGTGATCTCGAGCTTCGTCTCGGGTCCGCGCTCGAGCACGCTGCCGATGGTGATCTATTCGAAGGTCAAGCTCGGCGTCAGTCCCGACATCAACGCGCTCGCGAGCCTGATCATCTGCGCGGTCGGCGTCTGCGTGCTGACCGCCGGCTACATGGTCCGTCGCGGCGAGCGCCAGCGCCTCGCCGACGCGCAGCTCGCGCGCTAGGCCCTCCCGCCAGGCTCTTCGGCTAGTACGCTTCGCGCCCGACCACAGCCGGGTCGTGGGGCTTGCGCGCGAAGATCGCCTCGAGCATCGGCACGAAGCGCTCGAGCGGCTCGCTCACGTAGTCGGGATCGAACGACGACTGGTCCCAGCGCTCGCAGAACGAGGCGCACGCCGTGTACCACTTGTGATCGCGAAACTGGTCGCGGAGGTTGCGGTTGCTGCCGTAGTGGTGCGCGTAGTAGTAGGACTGGAAGATGCCGTGCTGCTCGACAATCCAGGTGACCTCGGCGCGCACGTACGGCTTCAGTACCGCCGCCGCGACCTCGCCGTGGTTGTAGGGCGCAAGGTCATCGCCGATGTCGTGGAGAAGCGCCGCGACGATCAGCTCCTCGTCGGCGCCGTCGCGCCACGCGCGCGTCGCCGCCTGCAGCGAGTGCTGGTAGCGCGTGACGCGGTAGCCGGGCAGCGCCTCCTTGAGCTTGTCGAGCGCCGCGAGCACGCGGCGGGACAGGTGGCTCACGTACTCGCGCTCGCCCCGCTCGAGGAGCTCGTAGTCCTCGCGCGTCCCGTCCTTCATCTGCCGGAAACTGACGACCTCAGCCATGGACGGCGCTCCCCGAGTGCGATGGCGGATTGTACCGGAGCCCGACGCCGCCCCGCGCTCAGGCGTCGGCGAGGATCACGTCGGCCGCCTTCTCCGCGACCATGATGGTCGGAGCGGTCGTGTTGCCCGAGGTGACCGCCGGAAACACCGAGGCATCGACGACGCGCAGCCGCTCGAGCCCGTGCGCCCGCAGCCGCGCATCGACGACCGCGCGGTCCGGGTCCGGCCCCATCGCGCAGGTTCCCGAGGCATGGAACACCGTGCCGGAGCGCGCCCGGAAATCCGCGAGCAGGGCCTCGTCGCTCTGCTTGTCGGGGCCCGGCTGCAGTTCCTCGGCGATCACGCTCGCGAGCGGCTCGGCCGCCGCGAGGCGCCGCAGGAGACGGCTGCCCTCGAACACGTCGGCGACATCCTCCGGTGTCGAGAGCGAGTTCGCGTGGATCAAGGGTGGCTGTGTCGGGTCGGGCGACCGGATCGCGACGGTGCCGCGGCTGGTTGGCCGGCAGGTGTTGAACGACATCAGGAAGCCGGGGTAGGGATCGGGATTCAGCACGCGACGACGGGTTGCCGACGCCGTCGTGTAGCTGATCGGGTTGAAGTAGACGTGCATGTTCGGTCGCTCGAGCCCGGCGCGGCTGCGGACGAACGCACCGGCCTGGTTGACGCTCATCGACAGGGGACCGCGCCGGGTGAACGCGTACTCGAACGCCGCGCGGATCTTGCCGCTCAGCGGGTAGAGGCGGTCGTTCAGCGTCGGCACGCGCGAGCGGTAGAAGTGGACGACGCAGAGGTGGTCCTGCAGGTTCCGTCCGACCGCCGGGGCGTGGCGGACGACGGGGATGCCGAGGCCGCCGAGGAGGCCCGCATCGCCGACGCCCGACAGCTGCAGCAGCTGCGGCGAGTTGATGGATCCACCCGCGACGATGACCTCGCGGCGCGCGCTCGCGACGTGCGCAGTGCCACCGGCGAGGTACTCGACGGCGGTTGCGCGCGTGCCCTCGAAGCGGATGCGGCTCGCGAGCGCGTTCGTCCGCACGCTCAGGTTCGCGCGCGAGCGCACCGGCTTCAGGAACGCCGTTGCGCTCGACACCCGCAGGCCGTCGCGGATCATCATCTGCCACAGGCCCGCGCCCTCGGACTCGGCGCCGTTGAAATCGCGGATGCGGCGTACGCCGTTCGCCTCGCAGGCGCGAATGAAGTTCTCGCACAGCGGGTGGACCTGGCTGGTCATGTCACCGACGTACAGCGGCCCGCCGGCGCCGTGATAGGCGGATGCGCCCCACACGTGGTCCTCGGATTTCTTGAAGTACGGCAGCACCTCGTGCCACGACCAGCCGGGATTGCCGGCGGCGGCCCAGTCATCGAAGTCCGACGGCTGACCGCGCACGTAGACGAGCGCATTGATCGAGGTCGAACCGCCGAGCACCTTGCCGCGCGGCCAGAAGGTGCGGCGATTGTCGAGCGCAGCATCGGGTTCGGTCGTGTACATCCAGTTGACGCTGGGGTCCGTGTAGGTCCGGCCGTAGCCAACGGGCACGTGGATCCAGGGGCTGCGATCGGCAGGGCCCGCCTCGAGCAGCAGCACTCGGTGCGCGCCGGAGGCGGTCAGGCGATTGGCGAGCACGCAACCCGCGGCACCCGCGCCCACGACAACGTAGTCGAACTCATCCATCGTCGGCCTTTGCTGCAAGGGTTTACCGGCGGCTCGCCGGTGGTGACTACCTGCCGATCCTAAAGCACACTGCTAGGCTAGTCTCGTGCGTCGCCAGCGGGAGCTGCCGTGAAAGCCAGAATCGACCTTCGCAAGCTCCCCCCGATGAACGCCCTCAAGGGCTTCGAGGCCGCGACGCGCCGGCAAAGCGTCCGCGAGGCGGCGGAGGAGCTCTGCGTGACGCATCCCGCCGTCAGCTACCAGATCCAGCTGCTCGAGGCCGACCTCGGCGTCGAGCTCTTCGCCCGCGAGGGCCGGCGCATCGTGCCGACGCCGGAGGGCGAGCTGCTCTATCCCTTCGTCCGCAAGGCGCTGACGACGCTGATCGAAGGCGCCGAGACGCTGCGCAGGGTTCGCGCCGACCAGCCTCTGAGGGTGCAGACCTACGTGACGCCGTCCGTGCGCTGGCTCGCGCGCCGCATGCCGACGTTCAGCGACGCGCACCCCGACGTCAAGGTGATGCTGACGACGTGCTCCTCGGAGTGGGATTTCGACGAGTCGCTCGCCGACGTCGGGCTGGTGTACTGCGAGACGCCGCCGGATGCCGCCTTCGCCTGGCTGCCGCTCTTCGACTATCGGCTCTACCCGGTGTGCGCGCCTTCGCTGCGCGCGCGCCTCGGCGACCGTCCGGGAGCGCGCGATCTGCTGACGCTGCCGCTCGTCTCCTTCTACAGCGCCGCGCGCGACTGGAACGACTGGTTCGAGGCGGCGGAGGTCAGCTACACGCCGCACTCGCGCATCGTCGTCGACACGCTTGCCGTTGCGCTCGAGATAGCGCTCGAGGGGCGCGCTGTCGCGCTCTGCAACGGCCCCTTCGCGGAGTCGGACCTCGCCGCGGGCCGGCTCGTGCGGCCGGTCGCGCACGAGCTCAAGTGCCCTGGCGGCTGGGGGCTCATCTGTCGCCGCGAGAAGCGCGACGATCCGCGCGTGCGCGCGTTCGTCGACTGGATCACGCGCGAGGCCGGATCGGCCGGGGCCCGCTGATCCGCGCGCGTCCATTCAGGAGCCCGCTCCTCGGCGGTTGCGGGGCACCACCTCGTATCCCTGCGCTTCGGGCTCGTCATCGACCATCTCCGCGGGAAATCCCTCGGCGAGCACACGGACGCCGCAGGCATCCTCGAGCCGACGGATGATGTTCGGCGAGAGCTCCCGCGGGCCGTAGCGTTTCTGTCCGTCCTTGAAGATTCCGAGCACGAGGGGCGAGAGCTCGAGGGGTACCTGCTTCTCCTGGGCGAGGGCATCGAAGAGGCCGACGTCCTTGATCACGAGATCCATCGTGAAGCTGATGTCGCGGCTGCCGTTCAGGATCACCTGCGATTCGGTCTCGTGGACGAATGAGTTGCCGGAGCTGATCCGGATGCCCTCGTAGGTCATGTTGAGGTCGAGCCCCGCGACCTTGGCGACGGTGAGTGCCTCGGTGAGTGCGACGAGATGCACGGTGCAGAGGTAGTTCGTGATCACCTTGAGCACGGAGGCGGAGCCGAGCGGCCCGGTGTGCAGGATCTGGCGGCCGAGCACCGAGAGCGTCGGCAGCACCCGCTCGAAGGCTGCGCGCGTGCCGCCTGCGAAGATCGAGATATTGCCGGTCGCGGCACGGTGGCAGCCGCCCGACACGGGACAGTCCATCGCCGTCGACCCCTGGGCCTCGACCTTGGCGGCGAGGCGCTTGATCTCGGCGGCGTCGGTCGTGCTCATCTCGAGCCACACCTTGCCGCGGCCGAGGCCCGCGAGCACGCCGTCGGCCTGCTCGAGCACCGCCGCCGAGGCGGCGGGCGAGGGGAGGCACGTGATCACGATGTCGGAGCGTTCAGCGAGTTCCCGCGGCGAGGCGGCGGACCTGGCGCCGCGCTCCACGAATTCGCCGACGCGCGCCGCGTCGAGGTCGAGGACCGTGAGGGGGATGCCGTGGCGCAACAAATTTCCGGCGAGCTTGCTGCCGACATTTCCGAGCCCGATGAAGCCGATGCGTGTCGTGTCCACTGTGTCCCCGTATTGTTAAAAACGCGGTTCCGCTGCCAAAAGCCAGTACCATGAGTTGGCGACGATGGCCGAGCGGCTGCGTCGGATCCCGCCGAGGCTAGCGGCATTGCGGAGTGGCGAACAAGCAGAAAATTCGACGGTTCGGGATCGGCCAGCGCGACGCCACGGAGCATCACCTCGCTCGATGGCGCCATGCCAAATGTAGATAGCGCGCCGGCCCCGGAAATCCGCACGCAACCGCCTTCACGGCCCGGTTCGGCGCTTCGCGCACCGGTCGGACGGGGCAGGGCGCGTGAACACGAACGGGGGACGCACGAACATGACCGGCAACGCGCTCGCTGAGAACGACACGGTAAATCACACGTCCACGGTCGTGCGCTGGTACGTGCTCGTGATGATGGTCCTCGTCTACACGCTCAGCATCACCGACCGCTACATGATCTCGACGGTGCTGGAGCCGATCCGGCTCGAGTTCCACAAGACCGACTCCGAGATTGCCGACCTTACGGGCCTCGCGATGGGCCTGTTCTACGTGACGCTCGGCTTTCCCCTGTCCTGGCTCATCGATCGCAGCAGCCGCCGCAACGTGATCGTCGGCTCCATGGTCGTGTGGTCGGCGATGACGGTGTCCTGCGCGGTCGCGCGCAACTACACGCAGCTCCTGATTGCGCGCGTCGGTGTCGGCGTCGGCGAAGCCGGCGGAACGCCCGGGGCCAACTCGATCATCTCGGACTACTTCCCGGCGTCGCGCCGCCCGATGGCGCTGACGATCTTCTCGCTCGGCGCCCCGATCGGGGCGTGGATCGCCCTCACCGTCGCCGGCGGCATCGCCGATGCGCACGGCTGGCGCGCGTCCTTCACGTATCTCGGCGTGCCCGGGCTCATCGTCGGCGCGATCATCTTCATCACGATTCGCGAACCCCGGCGCGGCCAGCTCGACGCCGCCGACGCGATCGCCAAGCCCGCCTCGTTCTTCGAGGCGATGCGGTTCCTGCTGACCCAGCGCTCGGCACTGCATCTGATGATCGGCAGCGCCCTGACTGCGCTCTGGGGTTGGGGGCTCGCGTGGTGGACGCCGACGTTTCTCACGCGCAACTACGGACTCTCGACCGGCGCCGCCGCGGACGTGACCGGCGACATCCACCTCTGGGGTGGCTCGATCGCCACGCTCGCGACCGGTTGGTTGATGACGCGGCCGTCGATGGCGGACCCGCGCAACATCGTGCGGCTGATGGGCGGGGTGATTGGCGTCTGCACGATCGTGTCGTTTGGCATCTTCTACACGCACTCGCTCGCCGTCGCGCACGCGCTCTTCTGGATCTTCATTCCCTCGATCTATTTTTACATCGGGCCGTGTTTCGGAATTCTCCTCAACCTCGCGCGACCCGGGATGAGGGCCCAGTTCTGCGCGGCGACGCTGTTCCTCGCGAACATCGGCAACCTCGTCGTCGCGCCGAAGGCAGTCGGCATGCTGAGCGACTGGTTCGCACCGAACGGAATCAGCGACGGGCCGTCGCTCCGGCTCGCCATGCTTTGCCTCGTGCCGACGGGGCTCTGGGCGACGTTCCACTATTTCTGGTCGGCGCGCGGCACGATCATGATCGAGGATCAGGAGCGGGCCACCGGCATCCGCATCGCGACTACACAGGCATGAGGATGGCAATGACGGTGCGACGCAGGGCGATCCGGCGCGGTGCGGGCTTCACGCTCGCCGCATGTCTGCTGTCGGGATTTGCGTCCGCCGGCGCGGTCGCTGACGCTGCGTCGGCGATGAAGGCGCCGCCGCTCTTGATGAACATCGATGAGTTCGACCGGGCGAAGAAGACCGCGCTCCTGCCGAATGGCATCACGCTCGGCTACGCCGAGTTCGGCGACCCGGCCGGCCCGCCGCTCGTACTCGTGCACGGCTACACCGACACGGCGCGCGACTGGCTGCCGCTCGTCCCGTACCTGCCGAAGAGCTCGCACCTGATCCTGGTCGACATCCGCGGCCACGGCCGGTCGAGCACGCCCGACTGCTGCTACACGCGCGTCGACTTCGCCTACGACATCAAGCTCTTGCTCGACAAGCTCGGCATCGCGCGCGCCGACATCGTCGGGCACTCGCTCGGCAGCATCATCACGCAGACCTTCGCCGAGTACTGGCCCGAGCGCACGCGCAAGGTCGTGCTGGTCTCCTCGACCGGCGGCGGCGCCGTGTGCACGCCACCCGGCGCCAGCCCGCCGAAGCCGAGCGGCATGGATTTCCGGTCGGAGATCCTGAAGCTGAAGGAGCCGATCGACCCCGAGTCGAAGTTCATGGTCGAGTGGTGGGCCTCGCCGACACCCGTCGACGCGGAATTCCTGCGCCGGCAGCGGCGCGATGCCGCCGCGATTCCGCTCAAGGTCTGGCTGGCGGTCCTCGACCAGGGACTGACCGGCATGGACCTGCAAAGCACGCTGCCGCGGCTCAAGGCGCCCACCCTGTTGATTTGGGGGGCAAAAGACCCCATTTTCGGTCCAGAGGACCGGCGCACGCTGCAGGTAGGCCTGCCGGCGGCCCGGGTCATCGTTTACCCGGATTTCGGGCATAACGCCTTCTGGGAGGACCCCAAGCGTGTCGCTCGCGATCTGACCGAATTTCTGGCGGAATAGCCGCCCCGGTGCCCGCCGCCGGCATGCATTCGACGTCGCCCGCCGGGGTCCCCGAGCCCGGTGGGCAGCCACACTTTCAGCAGAGGTAGCTCGACCGTGAATCGCCTTCAGCACTACATCGCCGGCCACTGGGTCCCCTCGGCCGTCGAGTCAGCCCCGTTCGCCGTGATCAATCCCGCGACCGAGAAGCAGGTCGCCGAGCTCTCGATGGGTTCGGCGGTGGACGTCGACAAGGCCGTCAAGGCCGCGCACGCGGCATTCCCTGCGTATGCCGCCACCACGCTCGCCGAGCGCATCGAACTCCTGAAGCGCCTCAAGACGATCTTCGAGCGTCGCTACGATGAAATGGTCACGGCGATCACGACCGAGATGGGCGCGCCCCACGACCTCTCGTCGAAGTCGCAGGCCGCCTGTGGCCCCGGCCACATCCAGGCGACCATCGACGCGGCACTCGCGCTCGAGTGGGAAGAGCGCACCGGCCGGTCGGCCAACGTCGTGCGCGAGCCCGTCGGCGTCTGCGCGCTGATCACGCCCTGGAACTGGCCCATCAACCAGCTCGCCGCGAAGATCGCGCCGGCGCTGGCCGCCGGTTGCACGGTGATCCTGAAGCCGAGCGAGCAGAGCCCGCTGTCGGCGCAGCTCTTTGCCGAGTTCATCGACGAGGCCGGCTTTCCTGCCGGCGTCTTCAACATGATCCACGGCAGCGGCCCGGTCGTCGGCCAGGCGTTGAGCGTCCATCCGGACGTCGACATGGTGTCGTTCACGGGCTCGACCCGCGCCGGCATCAGCGTCGCGAAGAACGCCGCGGACACGCTCAAGCGCGTCTCGCTGGAGCTCGGCGGCAAGTCCGCGAACATCGTGTTCGCCGATGCCGACGTCGAGTCCGCGGTCAAGCGCGGCGTGCTCCACTGCTTCAACAACTCCGGTCAGTCGTGCAACGCCCCGACGCGGATGCTGGTCGAGGAGTCGGTGTACGACGCCGCCCTCAAGGTCGCCGAGCGTGTCGGCGAGACGGTCCGGGTGGGTGACCCGACGCAGGGCGGCAACCAGCTCGGCCCGGTCGTTTCGAAGCTGCAGTTCGACAAGATCCAGAAGCTGATCGAGGCCGGCGTCGCCGAAGGCGCGCGCGTGCTGGTGGGCGGCCCCGGCAAGCCCGCAGGCTTCGAGCAGGGCTACTTCGTCAAGCCAACGATCTTCGCCGACGTCAACAACGGCATGACGGTCGCACGCGAGGAGATCTTCGGACCCGTGCTCTGCATCCTCAAGTTCAAGACGCTCGAGGAGGCGATCGCGATCGCGAACGACACGCCCTACGGTCTCGCCGCGTACGTGCAGACCAAGGACCAGGCGAAGGCGCGTGCGGTGGCACGCCGGCTCAGGGCCGGCAGCGTGTACCTCAACGGCGCTGGCCAGGACTACGAGACGCCGTTCGGCGGCTTCAAGCAGTCGGGCAACGGCCGCGAGTGGGGCAAGCACGGGCTCACCGAGTACCTGGAGCTCAAGGCCATCAACGGGTTCTACGCCGCCTGAGGGCGTAGCTTCCCGTGAAGCTCACCGACATCCAGACGTTCGTCGTCGGTAATCCGCCGCCGCACTACGGCGGCCGTTACTTCGTGTTCGTCAAACTCACGACCGACGGCAACGTCTCGGGCGTCGGCGAGGCGTACTGCGTGCCGTTCGAGCCGCACCTCGTCGCGCGCATGATCGAGGACGTCTTCCACCGGTACCTCGTCGGCGAGAACCCGCACAACATCGAGCGGATGTGGCGGCGCGTCTACTCGGCCGGCTTCACGCAGCACCCGGACCTCACCGTGATGGGAGTTCTGAGCGCGCTCGAGATGGCGTGCTGGGACATCATCGGCAAGGAGGCCGGGCAGCCCGTCTACAACCTGCTGGGCGGTCGCGTCCACGAGCGGCTGCGTTCCTATACTTATATATACGCCCGTCCGGGTGACGCGACCGATGTCTACCAGGACCCGGAGCTCTCGGCCAAACGGGCCGTCGAGTACGTCGCGCAAGGATTCACGGCGATCAAGTTTGATCCGGCCGGACCCTACACGGCCTTCGATGGCCGGCAGCTCTCGCTGCCGGCGCTCGACCTGTGCGAGCGCTTCGTGAAACTCCTGCGCGAGGCGGTCGGCAGCAAGGCGGACCTCCTGTTCGGCACGCACGGGCAGATGACGGCGGCCGGTGCGATCCGCCTCGCGCGGCGCCTCGAGCCCTACGACCCGCTCTGGTTCGAGGAGCCGGTGCCGCCCGATGCGCCGGAGGAGATGGCGAAGGTCGCGCGCGCCACCTCGATCCCGATCGCGACCGGCGAGCGGCTCGCGACCAAGTACGACTTCGGACGGCTCCTCGATGCGGGCGCGGCCGCGATCCTGCAGATGAACCTCGGCCGCGTGGGCGGTCTCCTCGAGGCGAAGAAGATCGCCGGCATGGCCGAGGTGAAGCACGTGCAGATCGCGCCGCACCTCTACTGCGGGCCGGTGGTCGGCGCCGCCAACATCCAGCTCGCGACCTGCAGCCCGAACTTCCTGATCCAGGAGAGCATCGAGCGCTGGCAGGGGTTCCACAGCGACATCCTGAAGAAGCCGATCCGCTGGGAGGAGGGCTACATCATCCCGCCGACCGAGCCCGGCCTCGGCGTCGAGCTCGACGAGGACTTCATCAGGAAGTACCCGTACCAGGG
>CAYNCY010000101.1:0-9885 GCA_964395195.1 uncultured Steroidobacteraceae bacterium | reverse complement strand
CTCTACAAGGAGATCGAGGCGGAGAGCGGCCAGAACGTCGGCATGCACATGCCGGGCGGCTACAGCCTCGCGACGACCCCCGCACGTTGGGAGTTCCTGCAGGCCGAATGGGCGCTCTACCAGACGCTCGGCATCGGGACGCGCCTCGCCACGCCCGACGAGATCGTCGCGGATTGCCCCATCGTCGATCCGACCGGACTCCTCGGCGGGCTCTTCGACCCGCACGAGGGTGCCGTCGATCCGCACGGCACCACCCACGCCTTCGCGGGCGCCGCCCGCAAGCGCGGTGCCGACGTGATCCTCCGCAACCGCGTGCTGGCGCTGACGCCGCTCCCGGGCGGGCACTGGCGCCTCGACACCGAGCAGGGCACGGTCACCACCGAACACGTCGTCAACGCGGCAGGCCTGTGGGCGCGCCGGGTCGGTCGGATGGCCGGGCTCGACCTGCCGTTGACGCCGATGAGCCACCACTACCTGATCACCGAGGACCTCCCGGAACTCCTCGCGCGCAAGGATGAGATGCCCTGCGTGACGGACCTCGAGGGGTTCACGTACCTGCAGCAGGAGCGCAAGGGTGTCCTGCTCGGCGTCTACGAGCGCAATCCCCAGCACTGGAAGACCGAAGGCGCGGAGTGGGACTACGGGATGGACCTGATCCCGGAGGACATCGACCGCATCAGCGAGGAGCTCGCGATCGGCTTCCGGCGCTTCCCGACGCTCGAGAAGGCCGGTATCCGCCGCTGGGTCAACGGCGCATTCACCTTCACGCCGGACGGCAATCCGCTCGTTGGGCCCGTTCCGGGCCTGCACAACTACTGGACGGCGTGCGGCTGCATGTCGGGCTTTTCGCAGGGCGGCGCGATCGGGCTCGTGCTCGCCAACTGGATCGTCGAGGGCGACCCCGGTGCCGACATCTTCGGCATGGACGTCGCCCGCTACGGCGCGTTCGCGAGCAACGACCGCTACCTGCGGGACATGACGGCGCAGTTCTACGCACGGCGCTTCGTACTCGCCTATCCGAACGAGGAGCTGCCGGCAGGCCGGCCGCTCAAGACGGGCCCGGTCTATGACCTGCAGGCTGCCGCCGGCGCGCGCTTCGGCGTCGTGTGGGGCATGGAGACACCGCAGTACTTCGCGACCGGCAAGCCCGACTTCGTCGAGACGCCCTCCGCGCACCGCTCGGATGCCGATTCCTTCGTCGCGGCCGAAGTCGCCGCGACCCGCGCGGCGGCAGGCCTCCTCGATGCGTCCGTGTACGCACGCTACGAGGTATCGGGCCCCGGCGCCGAAGCCTGGCTCGACGGTCTCCTCGCCAACCGCATGCCGGCCATCGGCCGCATCCGGCTCGCGCCGATGCTGAACCCCGCCGGGCGACTGATGGGCGATCTCACGGTGAGCCGCCTCGATGCCACGCGTTTCTGGCTGGTGGGCTCCTACTACCTGCAGGAGTGGCACCTGCGCTGGTTCCGCGACCACCTGCCGAAATCGGGTGTGACCATCGAGAACCTGTCCGAGTCGTGGCTCGGCTTCTCGCTGTCGGGACCGAAGTCGCGCGAGATCCTCGCAAGGCTCGCGCGCGAGGACGTATCCGATGCAGCGCTGCCATTCATGGGATTCAAGCGCATGGACGTCGGACTCACGCAGGCGATCGTCGCGCGGCTCTCGCTCACGGGCGAGCTCGGCTACGAGATCACGGTCCCTGCGCTGCAGCAGCGCGCGCTCTGGAACGCGCTCCTCGACGTCGGTGGCGATCTCGGCATCAAGCCCATTGGCATGCGGGCACAGGACAGCCTCCGGCTCGAGAAGGGTTACGGCGTCTGGTCGCTCGAGTTCGCGCAGTCGTACACGGCGGCGATGGCGGGCCTCGAGCGCTTCGTCGCGTTCGACAAGGGCGACTTCGTCGGCCGCGATGCGGCGCTGAAAGAGCGCGAGTCGGGACCCACGCAGCGGCTCTGCCTGCTCGCCGTCGACGCCAGGAACGCGGACGTCTCGGGCTTTGAGCCCATCTGGGTGGGCGAGCAGCGCGTCGGCTTCGTGACGTCGGGTTGTTACGGACACCACGTGCGCCAGAGCCTCGCGCTCGCCTACCTCGATCGCGCGATTGCCGACCGACCGGGTCCGCTCGAGGTTCACGTCCTCGGCGAGCGGCGGCCCGCGCGCGTGCTCGCGGAGCCGCCGTACGACCCGCGCGGGTCTAAGCTGCGAAGCTGACGACGCCCGAATCACGGACTTCGCACGAGGCATCCCCCATGCGCTTCCTTCGCCATCCGGTCCGGATTCGCTGGTGGATTTTCACGTACATGTTCCTGTTCGCGATGCTCTCGTACGTGCAGCGGACCAGCATCACCGATGCGGCGGTGTACATCGAGCCGCAGCTGCACTTGAGCCAGTTCGCGGTCTCGCTGCTCGCGTTCGCGTTCGTCGTCACCTACGGCCTGATGCAGGTTCCCGCGGGCGTGTTCGGCCAGAAGTACGGCGCCCGCTACACGTACTTCCTGGTGGGGCTCATCGGCCTCGTCGCCACCATCGCCACCCCCGTCGCGCCGATGATTCTCGGTGGTACGGCGCTCTTCGTGATGCTCCTCGCCTCGCAGATGGTGCTCGGCATCTCCCAGGCGCCGGTGTTTCCGGTCTTCGCCGGCGTCTGCGAGCCCTGGTTCCCGCCGAGCCAGTGGTCGTTCGCGAACGGGCTCCAGTCGAGCGGCATGACCCTCGGCACCGCGGTCACACCGATTGTCATGGTGTTCCTCACGGCGCACTTCGGCTGGCAGGGCGCGATGCTCTGGGTCGCCGTGCCGGCGACGGCCTTGACGTTGCTCTGGGTCTGGTACGGCCGGAACACACCAAAGGAACACCCCTCCGTAACGCCGGAGGAACTCGCCGAGGTCGGCGGGGCCGCCGTGGAAGCGCCGCAGCCGATGACGCTCGGGCGCCTCGGGCGGATCGCGAGCGATCGCAACGTGCTGCTGCTGACCGCCTCGTATACGTCGATGAACTACCTCTTCTACCTGCTCAGTTATTTTCCGTTCCTGTACCTAGCGCAGCAGCGTCACCTGACCGTCACGCAGAGCGGGTGGCTGGCGATCGTGCCCTCGATCGGCGCCGCCATCGGCTCCGCGGTTGGCGGCGCGCTCTCCGATCTTGCGGTGAAGCGCTGGGGCGTCCGCCGGGGGTACTCGATCGTTCCCTTGATCTCGTTGCCGCTCGCCGGCCTCGCGCTGATCCTTGCCGTGCACTGCGACAGTGAATACGCCGCCGTCGCCGCGCTCGCCCTCGCCTTCGCGGGCGTCGAGGTGAACGAGGGCCCGTACTGGGCGGCCACCATGCAGATTGCCCGCTCGGACACGATGGCGGCCACGGGCGTCCTCAACACGGGCGGCAACATCGGCGGCCTGATCGCCTTGCCGACGATCGGCTTCCTGTCGGGTTCCGGCCATTGGGATGCGGCAATCGTGATCGGTGCCGCCTTCGCCGTGGTCGCCGCCGTTCTCTGGCTGCTGGTCGATCCGAGCCGGCGCGCCGTGACCGAGGCGCCGCCGGCGATGGCCCGATGAGCGGCCTGCCCCGCCGGGACTTCGCCCTCGAGGTCTACTTCTCGAAGTGGGAGTTCGCGGCCAAGCATCACCTCACGGCGTCCGACGCCGAGAGCATCTCGATCGAGGAGTTGCTCGCGCTCGCATCCCCCGCCGACCGCGCGGCGGTCGGGTCAATGAAACTCGGCTACACCGAGACCTGGGGGTCGCCGGCGCTTCGGGCCGAGATCGCGCGTACCTACGACAGTGTCGCCGCCGAGGACATCCTCTGCTTCGCGGGCGCCGAGGAAGGCATCTACGCCGCGATGCAGGTGCTCCTCTCGGCCGGCGATCACGTCATAACCGTCACCCCCAACTACCAGGCTGCCGAGACGCTGCCGCTCAGCATCTGCGAGGTCAGCGGCGTCGCGCTCGATCCGGCTAACGACTGGAACCTGGACATCGAGCACGTGAAGGCGGCACTGCGCCCCAACACGAAGCTCATCTCGATCAATTTCCCCAACAACCCCACCGGCAAGGTGCTGCCGCGCGCGACCTACGAGGCCCTCGTCGCGATCTGCCGCAGCCGCGGCATCTGGCTCTTCAGCGACGAGGTCTACCGCCTCATCGAGCGCGACTCCTCCGTCCGGATGGTCCAGGCGGTCGATGCGTACGAGCGCGGCATCTCGCTCAACGTCATGTCGAAGGCGTACGGGCTGCCGGGGCTTCGGATCGGCTGGCTCGCGTGCAAGGACCGGGAGCTCCTGCGCCGCCTCGAGCACTTCAAGCACTTCCTGTCCATCTGCAACTCGGGTCCGTCCGAGCAGCTCGCATTGATCGCGCTCAAGGCACGCGAGCGCATCCTCGAGCGGGTGCGCGCCCTCGTCGAGAAGAACGTCGCGCTCCTCGATCAGTTCTTCGCGCGCTGGCCGCATCTCTTCGAGTGGCGCCGGCCGGATGGCAGCTGCGTCGCGTTCGTGCGCTATCTCGGCGCCGATGGCGTCGAGTCGTTCACGGAGCGCGTGATTGCCGAGGCCGGTGTGCTGCTCCTGCCCGCGAGCATCTACCGCTCCGACCTCGGCCCGGTGCCGGACTCGTATTTCCGGATCGGCTTCGGGCGCACGGCGGTTCCCGCTGCCGTCGCGGCGCTCGAGGAGTGGCTGGTCCGCAACGCCCGCTGAGCCCTCGTCGCCTCGCGCTTGGGGCCTGCGCGCGCCGCATACTTGGAGCACGTCGATCATGCCCGTGACCTCGCTGACCACGTTCATGAACGTGCCGTTCGCAGCCCAGGGTGCAATACCCGACGCCGATGTCGTGGTGCAGGGCATTCCGTACGACCTCGGCACGACCATGCGGCCGGGCACGCGCTTCGGGCCCGATGCCATCCGCATTGCCTCGCGGATCCTGCAGTGGGAACCGCACCGCTGGCCGTGGGACTTCGCGCTCGCCGATCGTCTGCGCGTCGTCGATCGCGGCGACATCGACTTTCCGACGGGACAGACGGAGCTCATGGCGAACGCGGTCACCGCCGAGACCGCCGCTCTCCTCAGCGCGGGCCGGCGCGTGCTCACCTTCGGGGGCGATCACTACGTGACGCTGCCGCTGCTGCGTGCCGTGCGCCAGGTGCAGGGTCCCGTCGCGATGCTGCACTTCGACGCGCACACCGACACCGACGTCTCGGCGCACGACCATCACGGGGTCATGTTCCATCACGCCGTGAACGAGGGGCTCATCGACCCCAAGGCGACGGTCCAGGTCGGCATCCGCACGTACTACGACCGCGCCACGCACCGTTTCACGGTGCTCGATGCCGACTGGGCGAACGCACACGGCGTCGAGGCCGTCGTCGAGCGGATACGCTCGATCATCGGCGATCGTCCGTTCTACCTCACGTTCGACATCGACTGCCTCGACCCCGCATTTGCGCCGGGCACGGGCACGCCGGTGGCCGGCGGGCTCTCGAGCAGCTTTGCGCTCCGGGTACTGCGAGCGCTCAAGGGAATGCACTTGATCGGCGCGGACGTCGTCGAGGTGAGCCCCCCGTACGACAGCGCAGCGCTCACGGCCCTCGCGGGCGCAACGATCGCGCTCGATCTTCTCTACCTGATGGCGCTCAAGCGCTAGCGACGTCGGTTCGGCGTCGCCCGAGGTAGAGGACGCAAACCGCGCAGAGGATCACGATCGGCAGGATGTTGGTCAGGACCTGCGCGGAGGACCGGCCGGAGCCGACGAGCACCGCGGCGAGCAGCGGTCCCACGAACGAGCCCACCCGTCCGAGCGCAATCGCGGATCCGACACCCGCACCGCGGTGCGCCGCGGAGTAGCAGTCGGCCGCAATGCCGTAAAGGATGCCCTGCGACGAGACGACGCCACCGCCCAGGAGGAGCGTCAGCACCCACACGGAGCCGGTGCCAGAACCCAAGTTCGCAAGGCCGAGGAGTGCCACGACCACCGCGACAAACGTCGCAACGATCGCCGCCATGCGTGCGCGCGAATCGAGCAGTCGGCCGACGATCACCGAGCAGGCAGCGCCACCTGCGTTGAAGGCGATCTGCGCGCCCGCCGCCTCGCGGTTCGAGAGCCCGATCCCCTGCAGCAGCGTCGGCAGCCAGTTGAGCATCATGTAGAGGATCACGAGCGCGAGGAAGCACGCGAGCCACAGGAGGAAGGTACGAGCCGCACGTCCCGCTCCGAAGAGCTCGCGCACGGCCTCCGGCGAGAATGCGGACGTCGCACCACCGTGCCCCGTCGGCGCGGCTGCCGGCATGAACGCGACCATCAGCGGCAAGATCAGGAGCGGCGCCACGCCCCCGGCGATGAACACCGTGCGCCACTGCGACACATCGAGGCAGAGGATGATCGCACTCGCGATCACGCCACCGAGCGGCATGCCGACGTACATTGCAACGATGTTGGCATTGCGACGCTGCGGCGTGCTCGCCTCGGCGGCCACCGCGATCAGGTTGGGGAGCGCGCCGCCGAGCCCGAGTCCGGTGAGCAAGCGCGCGACGGTGAGCACCGTCATGCCGGGCGCGAACGCGGTCAGCACCGAGAAGAGGCCAAACACGGCGATCGAGGTGACGAGCACCTTCTTGCGGCCGATGCCGTCCGCGATCCAGCCGCCGAAGAGCGCGCCGAGGAAAAGTCCGAACGTGCTCGCCCCGAAGAACACACCCTTCTGCGAGACTGTCGGCAGGAACTCGCGACTGATCCCGGCGGCGGCGACACCGGCGGCCTGCAGGTCGATGCCTTCGCAGAGCGCCACCAGGAAACACACGATGAGCGCGCGGCGGGCGTAGACGGGGACGCTGGCAGCATTCATGGGCACGCGCTCACGGCATCGGTCCCGGGATATTACCTTACCCCGCGCTCGTCGCCCGTCGGGCGCAGCCGTCCCGTCAGCGCGGCGGCTCGATGCGCCGAAACAGCCGCGCGTTTTCGGCGAGCAGCACGCAGCCGAGCGCGAAGAGTCCGCAGCACACGGCACCCGCGGGCAGGAAGAACACCGACCCCGACCATTGCTGGCCGATCAGCGAGGCAACTGCCGCGCCGCCGATCGTCGAGATGACGCCCTGCAGCGACGCGGCGCTGCCCGCGATCGCGCCCATCGGCTGCATCGCGATCGCGCCGAAATTCGAGACCGCGAGGCCAAAGGTCGCCATGGTCGCCGCCTGGAAAAGCGCGAAGACCACGAGCGGCTCACCGCCCTGGTGTGCGACGACGGCGTGGGTGATCGTGATGGCGATGAAGCTGAGTAGCGCGATGTGCGAGATCCGGTGCATACCCACGCGCTCGACGATCCGCGAGTTGAAGTACGAGGCGACGCCCATTGCGCTCGCGCAGAACGCGAAAGTGCCCGCCATCAGGTTTGGCGCATGGAACGCTCCCGAGAAGATCTGCGGGACGGTGCTCACGTAGGCGAGGAGCGAGCCGAACATCGCCGCCATGGCGAGCGTGTAGAGGATCGATGTTGGTTCGCTGAACACGAACCACGCCGCCTGCGAGAGGTGCGCGGCACTCAACGGGCGTCGCCGCTCCGGCGGGAGCGTCTCCGGCAGCCGAAATGCCACCCACGTCGCGACGCAGGTGCCGAGCACGGCGAGCGTTGCGAAGATTCCGCGCCAGCTGACGACCAGGAGCAGCAGTTGCCCGACGCTGGGCGCGAGGATCGGGACTGAAAGAAACACGATGAAAATCATCGACATGACCCGCGCCATGGTCGCGCCCGAGTAGCGGTCGCGCACGATCGAGCGGGACACGACGTTGGACGCGGCGACCACGAAACCCTGAATCGCCCGCACGATCAGCATCGAAGCGAGCGAGGTGGTCAGCGCCGCGACTGTCGACATCACGACGTAGAGCACGAGCCCGAGCAGGATCACGGGCCGGCGCCCGAAGCGGTCGGACAGCGGCCCGTAGAAGAGCTGGCCCGCACCCGCGCCCATCACGAATACGGTTACGATCCACTGCAGGCGGTTCGCATCCGCGACCGAGAAGGCGCGTCCGATCTCGGGGAGCGCGGGCAGCATGGCGTCGATGCCGAACGCGTGCAGCGCCATCAACGCCGCCATCATCGCGACGAACTCTGCAAACGACGGTTCGGGCCGCGAAGGGCCCGTGGGGAGAGGGTGGTTCAAGGGAATCGTCCGGGGTGCGCTCCCATGGTACCGAGATTCGGGGTGCCCACCCGCCCGGTTTTTTGGGAGCGTCAGGGCGCCAGGACGACGATTGCCTCCCTACGCAGCGTCAGGCGCGCTTCGGCTCCCGTTCATCCGAGTTGAACGCCAGCAGGAACGCGACGAGCACCGCGCCCGCGCAGCCTGCTGCGACGAGCCAGATCGGGCGCCAGTCGTGGGTGTGCCCCCCCGCGGCGGACACGCTCGCGTACTGATCGACGATCCACCCCGAGAGGTAGGAACCGAGCAGCATCCCGACGCCGTAGGTCACGAGCGTGATCAGGCCCTGCGCGGCCGCGCGCAGCGCCGGCGGCGCCTGCTGGTCGACGTAGATCTGGCCGGTCACGAAGAAAAAGTCGTAGCAGATGCCGTGCAGGAGGATGCCACCCCAGAGCATCGCCATCAGGGGCCCGGAGTTGCCGAACGCGAACAGCACGTAGCGGAGCACCCAGGCCGCCATTCCGAAAGCGAGCATGTACTTGACCCCGAGTCGCCGGAAGAACCACGGGATCAGCAGCATGAAGAGGATTTCCGACATCTGCCCGCCGGTCATCCGGCCGGCCGCGTTCACGACTCCCACTTCGTTGAGGAAGAGATTCGTGAACGCGTAGTAGAACTGCAGCGGCACGCAGATCAGGAGCGAGGCGATCATGAAGATCGCGACCGAGCGTCGCCGGAAGATCCGGCGCGTTTCCGCCGAGAACATCGCGCCCGCGGCTTCACCCCGCGGGCGGGCGAGCGGCGCGGTGTCCGGGAGCGTCAGGCAGTAGAGACCCATCAGCAGCGAGCTCCCCGCGGCGATCTGCATCGGGACGCCCGTAGCCTCGAGCCCGAGGCCACCGACGAAGAGTCCCGCGACGATCCAGCCGATCGTGCCGAGCACGCGGATCGCTCCGAACTCGAGCCGCGGATCCTGCATCTGGCGCATGGCGAGGGAGTTCGTGAGCGCGAGCGTTGGCATGTAGCAGAGCGAATAGCCGAGCACGACCACGTAGAACATGCCGAACGATGTCTGCAGCGAACCCAGGTAGAGGAGTGCCGCGCCCGCGATGTGCAGCACGCAGAGGACCCGCTGGGTCGCGAAGGCCCGGTCGGCCAGAAGTCCCGCGAGGAAGGGCGACACGATCGCACCGATGGCGGTCGTGCCCGCGGCGAGCCCGACCTGCTGGCCCGAGAACTTGAGCGACATCGAGAGCCAGGTCCCGAGGGTCACGTACCAGGCGCCCCAGATGAAGTACTCGAGGAACATCATCGCGCTCAGGCGCGCTTTCATTTGTAGTGTCATGCGACCCCCGGATCTGCCGGCGCTTGGCGGCTGGCCTCGCGACTGTTCCCGGGAGTTAATACGCAAGTCGGTGGGCAATGACAAGCGGCGGACGACGCTGCGGTCGCCGGCGGCCGGGATGGGCTAGGGAGTCAGTGCCGAGACCCGCTGCGCGATGGCGCCAAACGGCGCATCGCCGTTCGGGAGCTCCGCCACCATCCGTACCGTGTCACCGAAGCGCATGTATGCCGTCGTCGGGGCCCCTCGGTCGACGAGCTCGATCGCGCGGCGCTCGGCGATGCAGCTCGAGCCGATCTCCCGGTAGTTGTCGTTCGAGACCGTTCCCGATCCGATGACGGTGCCGGCGCAGAGTACGCGGGTCCGGGCGGCATGCGCGATTAGCTCTGCAAAACTGAAGCGCATAGCCGCGCCA
>CAYNCY010000100.1:449-9925 GCA_964395195.1 uncultured Steroidobacteraceae bacterium | reverse complement strand
TGCAGATCGCACGCGCCCAGGAACTGACGGCGCTGCCGAAGATCCGCCGGGACTACGGCAACTCGGGCTTCGACGAAGGCTGGGGCCTCTACGCGGAAGGTCTCGGCAAGGACCTCGGCCTGTATGCTGATCCGTATGCGCGCTTCGGAAGGCTGACTCTGGAGGCCCATCGCGCCTGCCGGCTGGTCGTCGACACGGGCATGCACAGCCTCGGCTGGTCGCGGGACAAGGCGATCGACTACATGATCGAGCACGCGCAGCTCGAGCGGGGGTTCGCCGAGGCGGAAATCGACCGGTACCTCGTCTGGCCGGGTCAGGCAACCGCGTACAAGGTCGGCGAGCAGCGGATTCTCGCGCTTCGGGAGAAGGCGAAGCAGGCGCTCGGCGCCAAGTTCGATATCCGCCGCTTCCACAATGCCGTTCTCGATCACGGCGCGCTGCCATTGACCGTGCTCGATGGCTCCATCGAGGAGTGGATCAAGGCCGAGCAGGCGCGCCCGATCGGCTGAAGATACCCAGTAGAGGGACGGACCGGCGGCGCGGGACGCCGACCCCAGGACTCCGGGCCTCCCGGCGGGCGCCCGGTCTCGCCAGAGCGGAGTCTCGTGCGCCGAAGGAGGGGTGCGAGCGTACGGGCTACAATGCTCCGTTACGCCGACAGCGAGTTCCCGTGCCCTCCGCCGACCGCGACGACGACCGCCCACCTGTAACACCCGCCGAACCCATCCGCAGCAGCGCGGCTTCGTCGAGCACACGCTGGCCTCTTGACGCCCGAGCCGTCGCGCTCGTCTTCGTGCTCTGCGTGATCTGGGGAATCCAGCAGGTCGTTATGAAGAGCATCGCGCACGACGTGGCACCCGTCATGCAGCTCTCGATCCGCTTTTTCGCCGCCTCCATTTTCTTCGGAGTGTGGGTGCTGTGGCGCGAGGGACGCCGTGCGTTCACCGACGGAACCCTGCCGAGCGGCCTGCTGCTCGGGCTGCTTTTCTCGCTCGAGTTCGTGCTGATCGGGGAATCGCTCGTCTACACGACGGCGGCCCATTCAACCGTCTTCCTGTACACGGCGCCGATCTTCACGGCGCTCGGCGTGCAATTCCTGCCGGAGGAGCGGCTCGACCGGATTCAGTGGCTGGGCATCGCGGCGGCGTTCGTCGGCATTGCCTTCGCGCTGCTCGGTCCCGGACGCGGACCGCTCGCCGACGTCATCGTGGGCGACTTTCTGGCGGTGCTGGCGGGTGCCGTCTGGGGCTCGGCCAACGTTGTGCTGCGGCGCGCTCGCGTCGGCTCGGCGGCGACGACCAAAACCGTGCTCTACCAGGTGTTTCCAGCCGCGCTGCTTCTCCTCGCCTTTGCGGCATACACCGGCCAGACGACCGTGCTGCCAACGCCCGCGGCGCTCGCTTCGCTCGTGTTCCAGACCCTTTTCATCGCGATCGGCAGCTACATCGTCTGGTTCTGGCTCATCCGCCACTACCTGACCGGCCGGTTGGTGCTGCTGACGCTGCTGACGCCGCTCTTCGGAGTGCTGTTCGGCGCGCTCCTCCTGCACGATCGCATTGAACCGCGGTTCGCGATCGGCGCCGCACTGGTGCTAGCGGGTATCCTCGTCGTGAACAGCCGCCGCGCCCTGCGCGCGGCCGGCTAGAGCCGGCCGCGATGGCCGCCGGCTGCGTCCCACCCATTCTGCGAGGCCTCGGCCGCGACGCCGGAATCACCGGTCGACAGTGCAGGTGGGCGGCCCAATCGCCGCGCGGACGTGCTCGAAGAGCGGCAGAAAATCGGGCGACTCAGCCAGGATGTCCCACCCCGTCGTGACGGCAATGACGTCGTCCTCCGGGAAAATCAGCAGCTGCTGGCCGCCGAAACCGCGCCCGGTCCATACGAGTCGCGACCCGTCGTACGGGTAGAGCCACCACTGGAAGCCGTACTTGAAGCCCTCGGTCGCGCCGATCTGGGGCGTCAGCATCTCCTTCAGGAACTCGGGCGAGATCAGCTGCTGCCCGTGCCACTGGCCGCCGTGCAGGTAGAGGTACCCGATGCGCGCAAGATCCTCCGTGCGCAGGAACAGGCCCCCCTCGGTGTCGACCACGCCGAGTGGCGTGCGCTTCCAGTGGTAGTCGGAGATACCGAGCGGCTTGAACAGGTGCTCGTCCGCGTACATGCCGATGTCCTGGCCGGTCTCGCGCTTGAAAATGTGCGCGAGCAACTCGGTCGCGCCGCTGCTGTAGGCGAACGTCGTTCCGGGCTCATTCGCCATCGGCTGGTTGATCACGAACGTGACCCAGTCATCCGATGCCTCCATTGGCGCCGTCGGATTGTGGGGATCGTTGTAGGGCAGTTCCTCGTTCCAATCGAGGCCGGTCGACATCGTCAGCACGTGCCTGACCGTCATCCGGAGCTTGCGCGCATCGAGATTCTTGACGTGACGCGGGTCGAAGAACCGGATGACGGGCGTATCGAGCGAACCCTTGAAGTCGCCCCGCGCGATCGCGATGCCGATCGTCGTCGCCGTCACGGATTTTGAGATGGACTGCATCGAATGGGCCTGGGTCCCGTGGAAATAGGGATGCCAGTACGGATCGAAGTAGTTGTAAGGCCCGGTCATGTGGGGATTTAGGGCGCCCACCTCGTGCGCCTCCTTCCCGAAGATCTTTGCGTAGTCGTGCGAGTAGGTCTTCTCGAAGGCGACCGCGCCGCAGCGCACGATCATGAGCGAATCGACCAGCGGCACCTTGCCGCTCGCGTATGCCGCATCGAGTTCGATGAGCGGCTTTGCCGCGAGACCGACGGCCTCGGGCGTCGTCCGCCGCCATTCGCCGTCCGGCCAGGTGGCGGGCGCTGCGAGCGCGGGGGAGGCTGCGAGCAAGAGGAAAAGCAGGCGAAAGCTCATTGATCAGCTCCGAGCGTTATCGATGTCAGTCACGAATCTCTCTCGGGAGGCCGCACGGCCCGGGAACAACCGTAGGTCCTAGTAGCCGAGCGCCTCGCCATCACGACGCGGGTCGGCGACTCCCGTCAACGTCCCGTCCCGCTCACGCGCGATCGCATGCACGGACCCGAAATGCCAGTTGTACGGCATGGTGGTCCTGACCACGACGCCGTAGCGCGACTTGAGTTCTCCACGCGTCTGCTCGCTGACGCGCGACTCGATGGTCGCGGGACGCGAGGTTTGCGCGCCCTGGAATCGGGGTGCGTCGATGGCATCCTCGAGCGACATGCCATAGCCCAGGTAGTTGATGAGGGTCAGCGCAACCGCTCGCGAAGCGAGCCCGGGGGATCCGATCGTCAGGACTGGCTTGCCGTCCTTGGCGACCATCATTGGCGGGAACGGATCGACGGTGCGCCGGCCCTCGCCGATGTTCCGGCCCGGGAAATTGTTGCCGCCGTTGGCGACGACGCCGTCGACCACGACGCCGGGTCCGAACGTCGAACCGTCGACGCTGTGCGTCATGGACACCATGTTCCCGTCGCGATCGACCGCGACGATCTGGTTCGTGTCGGAGGAGTGCGGGTCTTTTTCATCGAAGCGAGCCGCGACTTGCACGCCGTGCTCCGGCAGAAGTGCGGCGGTGGGTGCGGCCTTGGGCTCGCTGCCATCGATGAGTGCCGTCAGCATGCGCGCAAAGTCCTTCGAGAGCAGCGTCTCGGTCGGGACGTTGAACGAAATGGGGTCCTGGATGAACGCGTCCGTCAGGTCCTCGGCAAACGCGAACGCCCGGCGAATCCGGTAGAAACTGTCGGCCGACTGGGAGTAATGCGGCTGGGCCTTGAGATCCCAGGGCTCGAGGATGTTCAGAATCATCGCGACCAGCGTCCCCGCCGTCGCCGGGGGCGGCGAGCCGATAATGTCGAAACCTCGGTAGGTCGAGTGCAGCGGTTCCTCCCAACGCACCTGATAGCTCGCCATGTCCTCGAGTGTCAGCGACCCGCCGGCGCGCTGTGCCGCAGCGACAAACTTCTTGGCCCAATCGCCCGTGTAGAAATAGGCGGGTCCCTCGGACGCGAGCCGGCGCATCGTCGCGGCGAGCAAGGGTCGCCTCACGAGCGAGCCGACCGGTGGGACGAATCCGTTCGGCATGAACTCGGCGCGCGCCTCAGGGTAGGCAGACAGGTGACCGAGCGCCGCGTCCGCCGTCTCGCCGTAGAGGAACGAGTACATCGCAAAGCCGTTGTCCGCGAGGTCGATCGCCGGCTTGAAGTAGTCCGCCCATTTCATCGTGCCGAATCGATCCGCCGCAGCCTTGAGTCCGGCAACCGTGCCAGGCACCGCGATCAATGCGCCGGATGTGTCCTCGATGCCGGGCGGATCGAGCGTGAGCTGAACCCAGCCGGGCTTCAGCGTCGGCGCCTGGCGCGTGTGATTCAGCTCCGCATCGAGGTAGTAGTACCGCTTCGACTTCGCGTCGTAGTAGAGCAACGACATTGCGCCAGCGAGCGTCGTCATCTGCGGCTCGATGACCGTCTGCATGATCTGACCGACCAACGCAGCATCGAGCGCATTACCGCCCTTCTTGAGGACGTCGAGCATGGCCCGAGCCACCAGCGGGTGGGCGGTGGAGACCATGGCGTTTGCGGCGTGCGCCGTCACCTTCCGGCCCTGCTCCTGGGGCGCAAGCGAGGGGCCTGGCGCAACGACGGGCGCGCCGGCCGCGGTTCCGGCGATCGACAGGATCAACGTCGCGAGCACGATTCGATGCGAATTAATGGCGGCATCTCCTCTCTGGGTACGCGACGGGCGGCGCGCTCGTGGGGTGTCCGGCGTTGCTGTGGCTTCGGCCCGCGTAGCCAGAGTCTATTAGATGTGGCGGAACTCGACGCGTAACGCAAGCGCATGCGCTGCGGGACCCGGCGTCGCCCACGAACCTCGCGGCATGTCCTTGTCGCGGCGCTTCGATCCTTCAACCCGGTGAGACAGCAACTCTCTGTTTCTTAAGAGTTTTTGTTGAAGTGCGCCGTCGCTCGTGGGGCCGCGTCGCCGGCCGGCAAAAGACTATCCGGCGATCCCCTTCAGGAAGTCGAGACTCGTTTTCACCGAATCGAGCGCGGGCCGAACGAACGGCGGTTCCTGCTCGACGTAGACCTGGTGCAGGCCAATCGAGTGTGCCGCCGACACTAGCGCGGGCCAGTCGACGATGCCGCGTCCGCATTCGGTTGATTCCATCTGCAGGGCGAAGTTCGGAACCCCGCGATGGGTCAAGTCCTTGAAGTGCGCCAGCGTCACGCGCGATCCGAGCCGACGCAGCTCGGCCGCCGGATCCTGGCCGGCCGCAGCCACCCAGCCGCAGTCGAGCTCAATGGAGACCAGAGCGGCATCGGTCAGTCGAAGCAGCTCATCGAGTGCGGTAACGCCGCCAAAAGTGCGGTACTCGAGGTTGTGCGTGTGGTGCGCGAAGTTCATGCCGGCATCGGAGACCTTTCGCCCGACGCGGTTGAGGAATTCCGCGTGCCTGTGCCAGTCGTCCAAGGTAAGGCTGCCGAGCAGGCGCTCGCGCGCCGCCGCGTCCGACCCCGCGCCACGCAATGCCTGGTCGACGTCCATCGGGAGTCGAACGAACGGGCACACGACGTACTCGACGCCGAGCTCCGCGCAGTAGGCGACCGTATCCTCGAGTCCCGCAGCGAGAGAAAGCACGCCGGGCTCAGACGCGACCGGCGCCACGTGCGTGCTCCGGCAACGCAACCCCGCCTTTGCGAGGCTCGCCTTGAGCGCCGCCGCGGTGCGTCCGTAGAACCCGGGCAGCTCGACGTCGTGGTAGCCCAGCGCAGCGACGCGCCGGAGCGTTCCATCGAAGTCCGCCTTGAGCTGCGCATCGACGGAATAGAGCTGCAGGCCGAGCGAGATGGGTAGTTCGCGCGTAGGTTTCGCGAACGCACCGCCAACCATCGTCGCAGCTGCCGCACCGCCCATCCATCCGACAAACGTCCGACGGGTCAGCGCCGCCGCAGGGCTCAGGGACTTTCTCCCGGTATCTTCCGTCATGCGAGATGGCTCCCAAGGAAATCCACTACCGCGACCGCGATGCCCGCGGTGTAGCCGTTCGCATCGTCGATGCGGTGCTCGCTGAACCAGAGGTGCCCGGCGCCCGTGACCGGGAGCTCCGTCACGCGGTATCCGGCCTTGGCGAGAGCGCCCGCGAGTTCGTGCGTTTGCCCTGGGTTCACCATTTTATCGGCCGTACCCCAGGTGAGGAGCACCGCCGCAACGCACGGCGGGGACGCAATATGGGTCACGGGCGAGCCGAGGCGATACAGCTCGCGCGCCGCCTCGAGCGGCACGCCCATGAAGTTGAGCGTGACGTCCGGCTGCCCGTCAATGACGCCGGGGCGCGTCTCTGCCCAGTGCGTCTCGAGGTTGTAGACGCCGTATGCGAGGACCAGCGCCCGGATGTCAAAGCGCACGCCGGAATGCGCATCGCCCGGGTACGCGCCGGCAAACGGAGGTGAATCCCCGGCGAATGCCGCGAGGGTCGCCAAGTGCGCCCCCGCTGACGCCGCCACCACGCCGAGCCGCGCGGCGTCAACGTTGAGCTGGCCCGACTCGCCTGCGACGTACTCGAGCGCGGCGATGACATCGCAGGGCGCCTGCGGGAAGGACGGACCGGACGCCGACGTGCGGTACTCGATCGCAAAGACAGCAATACCCTTGCTCGCGAGATACTCGGCCCAGTGCTGGAGTCCCGTGCGCTTCGACATCCGCCAGCCACCGCCGGGAACCGCGACGACGACCGGGTGCGGACCGGGGGATGCGGGCAGATAGAGATCGCCGCGCAGGGCGACGCCATCGTGGACCGCATAAACAATGTCCGCTCGCGCGAGCGAACTCGCCGGGTTCGCGCTCATCGCGGCGTCACCGCGTCCCCACCTCGGGCGCGGGGCGCGACGGAGGCGCTTTGTGGAAACGGCCGTCTTTCATAACGGCGATAAGATTGTCGGGGTTCTCCAGAATCTGGATATCGCGCGTCGGATCGCCGCGCACGAGGAGGAGATCCGCGAGGTAGCCTTCCTTCACGCGGCCAAGCTCGTGCCCCATACCCATGACCTCGCCCCCAGTCTGGGTCGCAGCCGACAGCGCCTCGGCGGGCGAGAAGCCAAACCATTCGACAAACAGGCTGATGTCGCGCGCATTTCGGCCAATCGGATTCCAGGGGAAGCCGAAATCGCCGCCGGGCACCAGCTTGAGCCCGCGACGTCTCATCGCAGTCGCCGAGGCGCGGATTCTTTCCGCGAGCTCCTCCTGTTCCTTGCGCTGCGGCGGACTCGCCATGATTCCGAATTTCGGTCCACGCAGCAGGTCGGCCTCGACGATCCCGGGCGCCGGACTCACGAAGACTTCCGTTTTGCTTGACGCAATCGCCTCGATCGCCGCATCGTCGGCATAGTTGCAGTGGTACAGCATCCGAAAACCGTTTTGCACCGCGAGCTGGATAGCGTGCGGCGTGTAGCAGTGCGCCGTCATGTGCAGGCCGGCGCCATGGGCCGCCTTCGCAGCGGCTACGATTTCCTCGTCGTGGAACTGCTCGCCGGCGTTCGAGCCGGGATCGAACGCACTAACGCCGTTCAGAAGGAATTTGACCGATTCGACGCCGAGCGCGGCCATCTCGTTGACGAAACCGACGACGTCCTCGACCTGGGACGCGCGCGACGCGGCGCCCGGAAACTTGACACGCAGGCCCATCGGGCCGCCGGGGACCCGTTCGAAACTCGACGTTCTAAGGCGTGGGCCCGGGACCCAATTCGCATCGAACGCCTTCTTCGCGGCGATCTCTGCGCGAGGGGACCCTGACCCGCCGGAGTAGGCGCTCGTAAAACCGCAGTCCAGGAAGACGCGCCCGCAATGCGCGATCAGCAGCGCAGTTTCTTCGTCGGAGCGATCCGCGGGCTTCGAGATCTGGTGAATCGTCGAACCAAGCGCGAGGTGAGCGTGTGCATCGGTGAGGCCGGGCATCAACGTCGCGCCGGCGCCGTCCACCGTCTGCGTGTCGCCGTCAGCGACAAGATCCGCGCCGACGGCCGTGATCCGCGACTCTTCGACCAGCACTGCACCTGGAAACGGAGCCTTACCGGACCCGTCGAAGATTCCAACGCGTCTGAAAAGGGTCTTGGCCATGATCCGCACTTCCCGCACGACTGCCGGCCCGATTGCCGACTCGGACAGCCAGCCTAGCGAGCCACCGCAGCGTTGTTAAGCGCGACGCCAACAAAAGCGGCAGAACTGTACCGGATCGTGGGTTTCGAGCAAGCGCGAGCGGTACCGGCTGCTCGGCGACCTGATGTCGAAGCGTCAGATCGGGCTCCACGCGCCTCTGCGTGGATGGGGCACGACTATGCCGTCGCCCGAGCTGAAAAAAAAGAAGCCCGGTGTCTCGGGAGACACCGGGCGTTGGGGAGCGGAATCCTTCAGAGCTTGTAGTTGAAGCCGAACAGGAACTGCTTGCCGTACGTCTGGTAGTCCATCACTCGGGCCTCGCTCTGCTGGTACGAGACGTAAGGCTCGTTCGTCAGGTTGTTGACCTGGAACAGCACCTGGAAGCCCTTCAAATAGCTCTCCTGGAACTCATAGCTCAATTGCAGATCTGTGATCTGATTTCCCTTGACGTACTGGAACGTGCGGTCATTCGAGAAGTTCGTGATCTCGCCGATGTACTTCGAACGGGCGTTCGTCGCAATTCGGGCCGCGAAACCGTTGTTCTCGTAGTAGAACGTCGTGTTCCAGACGACCTTCGAAAGTCCAGGCAACGGAATGTTGCCAAGGCCGTTGGTCGTGATCAGCGAATTGCTGCCCGACGGCGGATCGAAGATCGTGATGTTGCTCGAGGTCGCGGAGATGCTGAAAAGCGCGCCGAATCCGCGGAGCGGATCGCCGAGCATCTCACCCGGCAGCGACAACGACAGCTCGACGCCCTTCAGCTTGCCACCGCTACCATTCTCAGGCTGGCTCAGCGAACCCGTCGTGAAGAACTGCGGGCAGGGATGGCCTGGAGTGCCCGTGTAAGCACCCGACGCGTCGGGGCAGTTCGTAGCGAAGTAGTTCGTCGGAAGTCCGTTTAGGAGCTGCGAAAAGTCGTAGTGCGCATTCGTCGTATCGAAAATGTAGGACTTCAGGTTCTTGAAGAACACCGCAGCCGACACGTAGCCCTTGTTGTTGCTGAAGTATTTCTCGTAACTCAAGTCGAACGCGTCCGCACGCCACGGGTTCAGGAACGGATTGCCGGCACTGCCGCCCGGATTGCCGCCAGACTGTCCGATCCCCTCGTCGTACGCATCCTTGAGCTGATCCATGCGCGGCCGCGCCATCTCGCGTGCGACTCCGACGCGAACTACCTGTTCTTCGGGCAGCAGGAACGCGAAGTTGAACTGCGGCAAGACGTCCGTGTATTTCTTTCCTGCCGATACGGGCGTCACGGCGCCGCCGCGCGTCTCGTCGATCGAAAAGCCGTTTGAGCGCTGGTCAGTCCCGATTATCTGCACTCCGACGT
>CAYNCY010000100.1:0-439 GCA_964395195.1 uncultured Steroidobacteraceae bacterium | reverse complement strand
AGGGTCACCGTGCTCGAGAGTTCATGGTCGAGCGTTGCCCGGAGGGATGTCGTCGAGACCTTCTCCTCCACTCCCCACTCCTTACCGACCAGATATGCGTAGCCAGGGTCCGTCGCTACGTGGTACGTGATCGGCTGGTAGTACGCGGCCAGAACTGCCGGGACGCTCCACGCGAGGGCATTTGGCGCGCCCGCGTAGCTCAGATTCGTCGCGTCGAGCAGATACTGCGAGCCGATTGACACCGCTCCCGGCAGGAGCGTGTTCAGGTTGTTTTCCGGTGAACTCTTGTTCTTGGTCCGGTCGGAGTAGTTGATGCTCGCCGCGAATTCCCCGAACCAGCCGAAGCCTGCGTGCACGAGGTCGATGCGCGCCGACTTGAGCTCATCTTCGACGTGCGGCTTCTTGACGTATCCGGCGCCGTAGATTGTCGGCCCGAATT
>CAYNCY010000099.1:0-9962 GCA_964395195.1 uncultured Steroidobacteraceae bacterium | reverse complement strand
CCCCGGAGGTGCCGGACAGCGCACGGGCGATCGCGACGCAGCTGCTGCAGGCCGTCGGCGACGTCGTCTCGGTCGGCAGCCAGGCCGAGCTCGATGCGGTCACCGCCGTGTCCGGCAGCGGGCCCGCCTACTTCTTCCTGCTGATCGAGCTGCTCGAGGCGGCGGCGATCGCCGAGGGCCTCGCGCCAGCCGTCGCGCGCCGGCTCGCCATCGACACCGCCGCCGGCGCCGCGCGCATGGCGGCGACATCCATCGACGACCCGGCGACGCTGCGCCAGCAGGTAACCTCGAAGGCGGGCACCACCGCCGCCGCGCTCGCGGTCTTAGAATCCGCGGATCTCCGTGGTATCGTCGCCCGCGCCGTCGCTGCGGCGGCCGCCCGCTCGCGCGAACTCGCCGACGAGTTCGGACGAGATCCGTCGCCCTAACGCTCGAAGCCGTTTCAATGCGCGAGATCAGCTTCCTCCTCGATTCGATCATGTCGCTGCTGGTCAGCGCCTTCCTGCTGCGGCTCCTGTTCCAGCTCTTTCGCGCGGATTTCCGCAATCCCGTCGTCCAGGCGATCGTGCGCCTCACGAATCCGCTCGTGATGCCGCTGCGCCGGATCCTGCCGCCGATCGGCCGGCTCGATACGGCCTCGATCGTCGCGGTCCTGATCGCCCAGCTCGCGCGCACGGCCCTCGTCGAGCTCCTGGGTCCCCTCGGCCTCGCCTCGCTCGGAGCGCTGCTGATCTCGGCGGTGCTGACGCTCCTCGACACGACGCTGTTCGTGTTCCTGTGCGCGGTCATCGTCTACGTGGTGCTGAGCTACGTGGTCCGGGACGGCTACAACCCGCTCTCCCAGGCGACCGGCGCCCTGGTCGAGCCGATCCTGAAGCCGCTCAGGCGCGCGATTCCGCCGCTCGGCGGCCTCGACTGGTCGCCGCTGATCGCGTGCCTCCTGATCGAGGTGCTGAGGATGGTGCTGAGCGACCGCATCGCGCCTCTGCTCTTCGGTCGGTAGCTGCCCCATCGCGCCGACGGCGCGACCTTCGGGCCCATGCGGCGTGCCCGGACGCGCGATGAGATTCCGACCGGCGCTTCGCGCCTGTTCCCCTGCCGATTCGGTATTGCCCCTCGACGGAGCGGTCAACGCCGCCGCGTCCGCTGTCGTGCCGCCGAATCCGGCAGCGCGGACTCATCCATCGGCCTCGTGTGCGCTCAGAAAGGCGCGACACGCTGATCCGGATCGTCGCGTCGTCGCAAGTTCCCGACGCTCGCGGTGCCGCGGACGGCACCCGCCACTGCAGAAACATCGGAAAAACTAGTGGAATTGCGTGATCGGTGTGTTATTGTCGCGCGCGATTGACTTGCGGGTCTGACGTTTTTCCACTGTTTTTCTCGGGCTTTGGGCGCTCTGCCGATCTCACGACGGCACGACGCTCGACTCAACCCGAGAAGAATGTTCGGAAAAACAAGGACCCAGAACGACAACTGAACGGAGAACACACACTATGGCGAAAAAGAACGCGGCACCGACCAAGTCCGAGATTCTCGCGACGATCGCGAAGGACACGGAGCTGTCGAAGAAGCAGGTCGGAACGGTTTTCGAGTCGCTGCACGGCATCATCAAGAAGAGCCTGCGCGGCTCTGGTCTGTTCACCCTCCCCGGCCTCCTGAAGCTCAAGGTCGTGAAGAAGCCCGCCACGAAGGCGCGCGAGGGTGTGAATCCCTTCACCGGCGAGAAGATGACGTTCAAGGCCAAGCCCGCCTCGAAGAAGGTGCGCGCGGTTGCCCTGAAGTCGCTCAAGGGCTTCGTCAACTGATCGACAGTCCGCGGGACGCCTGGCGTCCTGTGGATCTTGGAGAGCCGGGGGTAGCGTCAGCTCCTCCGGCTTTTTATTGCCCGGACGGCGCCGCCCCCAGGATCGCGAGCACCGCGGTCCGCAGCTCGTTGAGCTTGCCGTGGAAGAAGTGCTCGGCGCCCTCGATCACCACCAGCGTCGGCGTCGGCCGCGCCGTCGCCGTCCAGGCGCGCACCGACTCGAGGTCGACGAGCTCGTCCTTGTCCCCCTGGATCACGGTCCAGGGCACCGTCGGGATCGGCAATTCCCCGAAGTTGAAGCGCCTGACGGGCGGAGCGATCGTGATCAGACGCTCGACGGGCCGGCGGTTCGCGAGCTGGAAGGCGACGAACGCGCCAAACGAGAAGCCGGCGACGAGCTGGCGGGCGCCGGGCCAGCGGAGCGATGCGAAGTCAGCGATCGCGAGCGCATCGTCCGTCTCGCCGCGTCCGTCATCGAAGGTGCCGGCGCTCGCGCCGACCCCCCGGAAGTTGAAGCGTATCGTCGCAATGCCGGCCTCCTGGAGCGCCCGCGCGGTCACGGTGACGACCTTGTTCTCCATCGTGCCACCGTAGAGCGGATGCGGGTGGCAGACGATCGCCGCGCGCGCGCCGTCGAAGTCGACCGGGGTCTCGGCGATCGCCTCCAGCGCGCCCACGGGCCCTGCGGGTTCAACCCGCTCGGTCAGCGGCCGTACGTACGGACGCGGACTCGCGGGCGCCTCCGTCACGGGGCCCTGAGGTCCTTGTAGACCTTGCCTTCCTTCATCACGAAGCGAACGTGCTCCATGGCGTGGATGTCGGCGAGCGGGTCGCCGGGGACCGCGACGAGGTCGGCGATCTTGCCCACCTCGACCGACCCGAGCTTCTCGCTGACCTCCATGAAGCGCGCCGGCACGATGGTCGCGGCCTTGATCGCCTCGAGGGCCGGCATGCCGCCGTCCACCATGTAGCCGAACTCCTTTGCGTTATCGCCGTGCGCGGAGACGCCGGTGTCGGTGCCGAACATGATCTTGATGCCGGCCTTGTAGGCCTTGGCGAAGGTCCCCTGCAGCTGCGGGCCGATCGAGGCCGCCTTCGGTCGGACCAGCACCGGGAAGAAACCCTCCTCCTTGGCACGCTCGGCGACCCAGCGGCCGGCCGACAGCGTCGGCACGTAGTAGGTGCCCTTCTCCTTCATGAGCCTGATCGCCTCGTCGTCCATGAACGTGCCGTGCTCGATCGAGTCGACGCCGCCCCGGATGGCGCGCTTCACTCCCTCGGCACCGTGCGCGTGCGCGGCGACCTTGAAGCCATAGTCACGTGCGATGGTAACGACCGCGCGCACTTCCTCTTCCGTGAACTGCGGGTTGAGGCCGTTCTTCGCAACCGAGAGCACGCCGCCGGTCGCGGTGATCTTGATGGTGTCGGCCCCGTCCTTGTAGCGCTGGCGCACGGCCTCGGCGGCCTGGAAGGGCCCGTTGACGACGCCCTCGCGGGGTCCTGGCTCCCCCATGATCCGCTGCGCCCAGCCATTGGTCGGGTCGGCGTGACCGCCCGTGGTCGCGATCGCCTTGCCGGCGGCGAAGATCCTGGGGCCCCGCACGGTGCCTTTGTTGATCGCGTTTCTGAGCGCGATCGAGGCATTGAACTCCGAGCCGAGGTCACGGACGGTCGTAAAACCCGCGTTCAGCGTGCGGTCGGCGTACGCGGCGCCGTTGAGGGCCACGTCCGCCTCGTTGAGCGTGAAGGCCTCGATCTGCGCGTTCCTGTTGTATTCGCTCGTCAGGTGCACGTGCATGTCCCAGAGGCCGGGCAGCAGCGTCGCGTCCCTGAGGTCGATCACCGTGTCGCCAGCGCCCGGCGCGCGGTAGCCCTTCTCGATGGCCGTGATCTTGCCGCCGTCGACCACGACCGTGACCTCCGTCTGGGGTGCGGGTCCCACGGCGTCGATCAGTCGTCCCGCGTGAATCAGGGTCGCGGCATCGACCGCGACCGGAAGGCCGAGCGCAAGCGCCACGGCCAGGAGCTTCGTGTGAGTCGTCATTGTCGTCCCCCCGGAATCTCGTCGGTCTACGGCCGTACGCCTCTCGAACCGGGACTTCAGCGCGGCTGGGCCGGCGTCGCCGCCTGGGACGGCAGCGGCGGCAGAAAGTCGAAGAGCTCGACTTCGAAGACGAGCGTCGCGTTCGGCGGGATCGGGCCGCCCGGCGTGCCGCGCGCGCCGTAGGCG
Source organism: uncultured Steroidobacteraceae bacterium (assembly GCA_964395195.1). Classification (GTDB taxonomy): domain Bacteria; phylum Pseudomonadota; class Gammaproteobacteria; order Steroidobacterales; family Steroidobacteraceae; genus CAIKZZ01. The sequence continues at coordinate 5,928 of CAYNCY010000099.1, read as the reverse complement.
AGCTCGGAGGGAATCACGAGGCGTCGCTTGCCGCCCGGCTGCATGCCGGCAACGCCGAGGTCCCAGCCCGGGATCACCTTGTGCTCGCCGAGCGGGAACAGGAACGGGTCGCCGCGATCGACCGAGCTGTCGAACTTGGTGCCCTTGCCGTCGGGCTTGGCCTGCTCGAACAACCAGCCCGTGTAGTGGACGCGCACGGTGGCGCCGGCGAGCGCGGGCTTGCCCTTGCCGACCTTGAGGTCGGTGATCTTGATCCCGGCGGATTCGGCCGCCTGGCGCGCAACGTCGACCGGCGAGGCGGCCGCAGCGGGCGCCGCGGCCGGAGCCGCGGCAGGAGTGGCCGCCGGAGCGGCCGGCGCGGCCGCCAGCGCGGACACGGACCAGACGGAGAGTGCCGCGACGGACACGCGCAGGATCGAAGCGACGGACATGGCAAGCCCCTGGCCCGGCCGGGCCCTCAGGAAGTGGGCCGCCATTATGCCGCCAAAGCGCCCGCCGCCGCGCCGCGCTTAACCCGCGGGCAAGAGCAGCCGGTTGAGTCGCCGCACGAAGTCAGCGGGGTCCGCGAGCTGCCCCCCCTCGGCGAGCGTCGCCTCGTCGATCAGGAGCTCCGCGAAGTCCTTGAACTCAGGGCCGTCCGGCAACGCCTCGAGGCGCCGGACGAGCGGATGCGACGCGTTGACCTCGAGCGTCGGGCGCGTGCTCGGCAGCTTCTGGCCCGAGGCCTCGAGGAGCTTTCGCATCTGCACACCGAAGTCCTCCGTGCCACGCACGAGGCAGGCCGGCGACTCGGCGAGGCGGGTGGTCGCGCGCACGCCCTCGACGCGGCCCGAGAGCGCCTCGCGGAGCCGTCCGCAGAGCGCGAGCGAGGCGGCGTTGCCGGCCTCCTCGGCCGCCTTCTCTTCCGCCGTCACGAGCTCGCCGAGGTCGAGATCGCCGCGGCTCACGTCCTTGAAGCTCTTGCCCTGGAACTCGCCGAGGTAGGACATCATCCGTTCGTCGACGCGATCGGAGAGCAGCAGCACCTCGACACCCTTGGCGCGCAGCCGTTCGAGGTGCGGGCTCTGGCGCGCCGCACTGAAGGTATCGGCGGTGACGTAGTACACGTCCTTCTGGCCCGGCTTCATGCGCGCGAGGTAGGCCTCGAGCGAGTGTTCCTGCGACTCGCGGTCGTCGTGCGTGGTCGCGAAGCGCAAGAGCGTCGCGATGCGCTCGCGGTTGCCGGCATCCTCGGCAATGCCTTCCTTCAGCACCTGGCCGAACTCCTTCCACAGGCCCTGGTACTTCTCCGACTCCTCCTTGGCGAGCTTCGCGAGGAGATCGAGCACGCGCCGTGCAATGCCGGAGCGCATCGCCTCGATTTCGGTGTCCTGCTGCAGGAGTTCGCGCGAGACGTTGAGCGGCAGGTCGCCCGAGTCGACGACGCCCTTGATGAAGCGCAGGTACATCGGCAGGAACTGCTCGGCGTCGTCGAGGATGAAGACGCGCTTCACGTACAGCTTGAGGCCGCGCGCGGCATCGCGCGTCCACAGGTCGAAAGGCGCGCGCGCCGGCACGTAGAGGAGCGTCGTGTACTCGCGCTTGCCCTCGACGCGGTTGTGGGTCCAGGCAAGCGGCGCGGTCGAGTCGTGGGCGATGTGCTTGTAGAAGGCGATGTATTCGTCGTCACTGACTTCGGTGCGCGGGCGGGTCCAGAGCGCCTGCGCGCTGTTCACGACTTCCCAGGCACCGGCCTTGGGGGCCTCGTCGTGCTTGGCACCCGCCTTCGGCTGCTCGGGCATGCGCACCGGGAAGCCGATGTGGTCGGAGTAGCGCTTGACCAGGCTCCGCAGGCGCCAGGCGTCCGCGAACTCGGTGGCATCGTCCTTGAGGTGCAGCACCACGCGGGTGCCGCGCGCGGGGAGCTCCACCGTCTCGACGGTGAACTCGCCCGAGCCGTCCGATTCCCAGCGCACGCCTTCCGCGGCGGGCGTGCCGGCGCGGCGCGTGAACACCTCGACCCGGTCGGCGACGATGAACGAGGAATAAAAGCCCACGCCAAACTGACCGATCAGCTGCGCATCCTTCTGCTGATCCCCGGAGAGCCGCGCGAGGAACTCGGCGGTCCCGGACTTGGCGATCGTGCCCAGGTGCTCGATCGCGTCGCTGCGATCCATGCCGATGCCCGAATCGGCGACGGTGATGGTCCGGGCGGTCGCATCGAAGCTCAGGTCAATCGTGAGGTCGGGGGCATTCTCGAGGATCGCGGGCTCCGCGAGCGCCCGGAAACGCAGCTTGTCGCAGGCGTCGGAAGCATTGGAGATGAGTTCCCGGAGGAAGATCTCGCGGTTGGAATAGAGCGAGTGGATCATCAGCCGAAGCAGTTGCTTCACTTCGGTCTGGAACCCCAGCGTCTCGCGCTGGCTGTCGATCGTCATGGTCGCGATGCCCCGGATGGCCAATGGGTGAGCGCCCGCCTTCGGCCGGCAGGTGGGTCCACTCTAGGGGCGGATCGGCAGGATTCAAGAGGCGCGGCGTCGCCGCGCAGGATCAGGGGGCGCCGAGCAGGATCAGCGTGCGCTGCCACAGCATGGTGCAGACGTCGTCGACCTCATCGAGCACGAGCAGCAGGACTTCCATTTCGGTCTCGGCGCTGAACCTTTGGTGACGGTCACTCTAGGTCGGTCGCCACGGCACGACGCTGCCGTCGTTCACAGGAATTTCCCGGGGAATGAGAGATGCGTTTGCTTGCAGGATCCCCGCACGCTGCGTAGGCTCTGTGTCCAGCATATGGCAAGTGCCCCGCTGTCCGGCGGCGGGCGGGATCAGCTGATGACCCAGCGGATAATCGTCATCAACCCCAAGGGTGGCTCGGGGAAGACGACTGTCGCGACCAACCTTGCGGCCTTCTACGCCGCCTCGGGTCTCAATACCGTCCTGATGGATTACGACCCGCAGGGGTCGAGCACGCGCTGGCTCAAGAAGCGCGGCCCGGCGCTGCCGCCCATCCACGGCATCGCGGCCTTCGAGAAGAATGCGCGCGTCACGCGGAGCTTCCAGCTGATGCTCCCGACCGGGACCGACCGGGTCGTAATCGACACGCCCGCGGCGCTGACCGGTCAGGAGATGCCCGAGCTCGTGCGCGGCGCCGACGCAATCCTGGTGCCGGTGCTGCCCTCCGACATCGACATCCATGCCTGCTCGCGCTGCATCTCCGACCTCCTGCTGGTCGCCAAGGTGCGGCGCAGCGAAAACCGCATCGGTGTGATCGCGAACCGCACGCGCCGCAATACGCTGGTGCTGCAGACGCTGCTGCGGTTCCTCGGCACGATCGGCGTGCCGATCGTCACGACGCTCCGGGATTCCCAGAATTACCTGAAGAGCGCCGAGCTGGGGCAGGGCCTGCACGAGATGAAGGCTCACCTCGTTCGCGAGGAACTCGAGACGTGGCGGCCGTTGGTCGAGTGGCTGGATGCGCGTACGCCGGCAGGTCAGGCGCAGCCGATGGGCGGCCTCGAAGCCGCCGTCTGATCAGCCCTCCGGGTCCTTCCCGGGCTCGAAGTTCGTGCGCATCTTCTCCGCCCAGCTCTTGTAGCTCGCGTAGTTCTGCAGATTGCGCGTGATCGCGGAGTGGCGGCTGCCGACCACCCGGGCGCGCGGCAGCACCGCGCGCTCGGTGCGCGCGCCAACGACCGGTGCGTCCGGACGCACGCCGATGGGCGCGTCTAGCGGCTTGCGAATCGGCGGCATGCGAGGGCTCTTGCTGTCGGACATTCCACACACCTGTGACGGTGATGCGGCCAGTCTCTGCCGGGGGTGGGCCCCCTCACAGGAACTGCGTCACAGCAGACCCGGACTCCGGTCAAGGAATCGGGGATGGGTGGGCGGAATCAGCTCACGACGCGGTAGACGGGGCGGTATTGCCCCGAAATCTTCATCCGGCGCTGGGCGACGAACGAGCCCAGGAGCGCATCGAGCGGCTGCATCAGCCGGGGGTCGCCGTGGATCTCGAAGGGCCCGCGCGCCTCGATCTGGCGGATGCCGTGTTCCTTGACGTTGCCGGCGACGATTGCAGAAAACACCCGGCGCAGGTTGGCGGCACGCACGTGCGCGGGCTGGTCGAGATGCAGCGCCAGTCCAGCGACGCTCTCGTGCGAGACCTCGAAGGGCAGCTGGAAGTCGCGCGGGATCTTCAGCGTCCAGTTGAAGTTGTACGAGTCGCCGGTGAGCTTGCGATGGCGCCGCACGGTATCCATGCCGCCGACCATCACGCGTGCGACCTCGGCCGGATCGTCGATGATGATCCGGTAGCGGTTCTGCGCGGCGGCGCCGAGGGTGAGCCCGATGAATGAGTGGATCTGCTCGAACCACGCCGCCGACGCGGCCGGGCCCGTCAGCACGAGCGGCGCCGGCTGCTCGGCGTTGGCGGGATCGAGCAGGATGCCGAGCAGGTAGAGGATTTCCTCGGCCGTGCCGACGCCGCCCGGGAAAATGATGAAGCCATGCGCGAGGCGCGCGAACGCCTCGAGCCGCTTCTCGATGTCCGGCATGATCACGAGGTGGTTGACGATCGGGTTCGGCGACTCGGCCGCGACGATGCCAGGCTCGGTGAGGCCGATGTAGCGTCCGTCCTGGATGCGCTGCTTCGAATGGCCGATCGTTGCGCCCTTCATCGGGCCCTTCATGGCGCCCGGGCCGCAGCCGGTGCAGACGTTGAGCGCCCTGAGGCCAAGCTCGTAGCCGACCAGCTTCGTGTAGTCGTATTCCTCGCGCGAGATCGAGTGCCCGCCCCAGCAGACCACGAGGTCGGGGCGGCCGCGGGCATTGAGGACGCCCGCGTTCCTCAGGATGCAGAACACGGCGTTCGAAATGCTGGCCGGTTCCCTCAGGTCGAAGCGGCCGCTCTCGACGATCTCGTTGGCGATGTAGACGATGTCTCTCAGCACCGCGAACAGGTGTTCCTTGACGCCGCGAATCATCTGCCCGTCGACGAAGGCGACGCCGGGCGCGTTCTTCATCTCGAGCCTGACGCCCCACGACTGGTGGACGATCTTGATCTCGAAGTCGCGGAACTTGTCGAAGAGCTCGGTCGGGTCGTCGCTGTGGCTGCCGGAATTGAGCACGGCGAGCGCGCAGCTGCGAAAGAGCGGGTAGAGGCCGCCCTGGCCGCGGTCGAGCAGCTGCGTCATCTCGGCCTGCGAGAGGTTCTCGAGGCTGCCGCGCGGCGTCACGCGCGCGTTGACGAATTCTCCCGGGTCGACTTCCTCGGCGATCACGCTCACGGGCGGATCTCGATCGGCGTGTTGGTGTGCGTGAGCAGCCACACCTCGAGCATGTCGTCGTTGTTGAGCGCGATGCAGCCGTCGGTCCAGTCGGCGGTGCGGTAGTAGTCAGGGCTCTTGCGCGGCACGTTCGGCAGCCCGTGGATCATGATCGAGCCACCCGGCTTCCAGCGGTTGCGCCGCGCGTGCGCCTCGTCCTGCTCGTTCGGGTAGCTGACGTGAATGGAGAGGAAGTAGTCGCTTTGGGAGTTCCGCGCATCGAGGCGATAGGCGCCTTCCGGGGTGCGGTAGTCACCCTCGCGCTCCTTGTGGCCGGCGGGGTTGAGGCCGAAGGCCACGCGGTAGCTCTTGAAGGGCTGGCCGGCCCTGAGGAGGTAGAGGCGATGCTCGCTCTTGACCACCAGCACCGCGTCCGCCGCCTGGAGCACTTCGCTCGTGGCGTGCGCGGGGAGCGCGCCCAGGACCGCGCCCAGGACGAGCACGGTGGCGAAGGCGCTGACGCCGAGCGATTTGATTCCATTCAACATATGTCGATTATACGGAAGGCCGTCGCCACCGTGCCGCGACGCGCTTCACGACCGTGCCGTCGGTTGGGGGTCAGGCGAGCTCGACCCGGATCAGCGTGACGATGCGCTTAAGGGCCGCCTCGACCACGGCGGTGTCCGGG
>CAYNCY010000098.1:0-9967 GCA_964395195.1 uncultured Steroidobacteraceae bacterium | reverse complement strand
CGCGCGCGAACCCGATCGGCGCGTTTACGCTCGCGCGCAGGGGCGCGGGGATCGCGGGGCTCCTCTCGATGCAGCTCCTCTACATCCTCGCGCACTTTTCGCTGCCAACGGTGTTCGTGCTGTACGCGGGCTACCGCTACCACTGGGACGCGCGGCAGGTGGGATACACGCTGACCGCCGTCGGGATCTCGAGCGTGATCGTGCAGGGTGGGCTCGTGGGGCCGGCGGTGCGCTGGCTCGGCGAGCGTCGCGCGGTGCTGTGGGGCCTGTTCATCTGCAGCGTCACCTATGCGATGTACGGCCTCGCCGCGACCGGCGGGTGGTTCCTCGCCGCGATTCCGGTCGGAGCGCTCGCGGGTATCTACGGGGCGTCCGCGCAGGCGCTGATGACGGCGCGCGTCTCGGCGGGCGAGCAGGGCGCGCTGCAGGGACTCAACTCGAGCCTGACGGGACTGGCCGGGGTCGCGGGGCCCTTGATGTTCGGATTCGCGCTCGAGGCGGGTCTCGTGCCCGGACCGGATGGCTCCGCCGTGTTCCCGGGAGCGGCCTTCGTACTCGCGGCGGTCCTGACCGCGATTGCGTTTTTCATCGCGATCCCGGCGACGCGTCCGCACGCGCCCGCCGCACCCTCGACCTGAGGCTCAGTCGCCGACGCGGATCACGAGCGCATCGACGTCCGCCTGCCTGAGGCGCGTGCGGATGCGATTGAGTTCATCGAGGTTGGTGATCGGCCCGATCCTGACGCGATGCCAGGTGTCGGCATCGACCGTGACCTTCTGCACCTTCGACTCGACGCCCTGCAGCGCGAGCCGCGCGCGCACCTGGTCGGCATCCGCGAAGTTCCGGTACGAGCCTGCCTGCAGCACGTAGGTGCCCGGCCGAGTCTCGGGCGCGGGCTTGAGGTCCCGGTGGACGTCCTTCTCCTTCTCCGGGATCACCACCTCGAAGTTCTTGAGGCGGTCGTAGAAGGTGTAGTCACTGCCCGTTCCAGGCGCTTCCTTGTCGGGGGCCTCGTCGCGCGCCGACTGCGGCGCGGGCTTCTTGGTCTTCGTGACCACGGGCTCGGCGGGAGGCTTTGATTTGTAGTGCCACACGGCCGCCGCGACCCCGAGGCCGATCGCGAGCCCGAGCGCGAGGCCGGACCAGCCCGAGAATCCGCCACCGCTCCCGCCGCGAGAGCGGCGCGGGGCGCCCTTGCGGTAGTCGCGCGCGGTCACATGGTCTCCGGCGCGGAGATGCCAAGGAGGCCAAGGCCGTTCGCGATCGCCTGGCGCGCGGCGACGAGGAGCGTCAAGCGCGCATTCCTAAGCGCAGCGTCATCGACAATGACCCGGTGCGCGGGGTTCTCGTTGCCGGCGGCGTAGGCGCCGTGGAACTCGGTGGCGAGCTCCCGGAGGTAATTGACGAGCGTGTGCGGGGCGCGCGTTGCCGCCGCGAGTTCGATCACTTCGGGCAGGCGCGTGATCGCGACGATGAGGCGCTGCTCGTGCGGCTCGACGAGGCGGGCGAGCGCCGAGCGTCCCGCGGCCGGATCGTGCGCGAGGCCGCGCTCGGTGAGTTGGCGGAACACGCTCGCGGCGCGAGCGTGCGCGTACTGGATGTAGAACACCGGGTTCTCGGTGGTCCGGCTCTTCGCGAGCTCGAGGTCGAAGTCGAGGTGCTGCTCGTGCGAGCGCATCACGAAGTAGAAGCGGCACGCATCGGTGCCGACCTCGGCGCGCAGCTGCCTCAGCGTCACGAAGTTGCCCTCGCGCTTGCCCATCGCGACCTTCTGTCCGGCGCGGTAGAGGCTGACGAGCTGCAGCAGGCAAACCTCGAGACTGTCCGGCGGCTCGCCCATCGCCGCGAGCCCGCCGCGCACGCGCGCGACGTAACCGTGGTGGTCGGCGCCGAGCACGTCGATGAGGCGGCTGAAGCCGCGCAGGCGCTTGTCGAGGTGGTAGGCGATGTCGGAGGCGAAGTAGGTGCGCACGCCGTTCTCGCGCTCGACGACGCGATCCTCGTCGTCGCCGAACTCGGTCGCCCGGAACCAGAGCGCGCCGTCCTTCCGGTACGTGTGGCCGTTCGCCGCGAGGCGCTTCAACGCCTCGTCGATTGCGCCGCTCGTCGCGAGCGAGCGCTCCGAGAACCAGCGGTCGAACGTAACTCCCATCTCGGCGAGGTCCTGACGGATGTCGGCGAGCATGCCGCCGAGCGACTCATCGACCACTTCCCTGAAGCCAGGCTCGCCCAGCAGCGCGCGCATGCGCGCAATGAGCGCATCGACGAACACTTCCTTGTCGCCGCCCGCCGGCTCATCGGCCGGGAGTCCCGCGGCGACCGTCGCGCCCGGGTGGCGGAACTTGGGTCCCGCGCCCTGAACGAGCGCCGCTGCGATCGGCAGGAGGTACTCGCCCTTGTAGCCGTTGCTCGGGAACGGGACCGTCTCGCCCTGTGCCTCGAGGTACCGAAGCCACACGCTCACCGCCATGATGTCGACCTGCCGGCCGGCGTCGTTGACGTAGAACTCGCGCTGGACCGGATGCCCGGCTGCGACCAGGAGGTTGCCGAGCACGCTGCCGTAGCTCGCGTGCCGGCCGTGCCCGACGTGCAGTGGCCCCGTCGGGTTTGCGCTCACGAACTCGAGCAGCACGCTCTCCTTCGTACCGGGTGCGGCCGCGCCGTAGCGCGTGCCCTCGTCGAGTACTCGTCCAAGCTCGGCGTGGTAAGCCGCGCTCGAGAGGTGGAAGTTGATGAAGCCGGGACCCGCGATCTCGACCTTCGCGACGGCAGGGTCGGCGGGAAGCGCCGCGACGATTGCCTCGGCGAGCGCGCGCGGCTTCTGGCGCGCGGCCTTGGCGTGGCGCATCGCGGCGTTGCTCGAATAGTCGCCGTGGCTCGCCTCGCGCGTGCGTTCGATCTCGGGCGCCTGCCCGCGCGCATCCTCCGGGAGGAGCTCGGCCGGGAGCGCAGCCAAGGCCGCACGCACGAGTCTTTCGATCGTCGCTTTCAAGTCGGGAGATCCAGCGGGGAGGCAGCAGCGCCGGCCCGAAGTCTAACGGATTTAAGGGCTTGCGGCGCCTTTCAGGCGGTCGCGCGGGCGCCGAGCGCGAGCTTGAGCCCAAGGGCGACGAACACCGCACCGACCCCGCGCCGGAACCAGGCGGCCGCCGCGCGCGCGCCCGGGCGCCGACCGACGGCGCGCGCCGCGAGCCAGGCGAGACTCAGGTTCCAGACCGTACCCGTGACGTTGAAGAGGCAGCCGAGCGCGAGGAAGCCGAGCGCCCGGCGCGGCGCCGTGGGATCGATGAACTGCGGCAGGAACGCGAGGAAGAACATGGCGACCTTCGGGTTGAGCGCGTTGGTGAGTGCACCCCTCAGGAAGATTCGGCGGTCGTCAGGGCGTTCGGTCGCCCGATCCGCCGGTGCCGTCGCAGCGGATGAGCGCGCGAAGAGGAGCGAGAGTCCGATCCAGACGAGATAGGCGGCGCCCAGGCCCTTCACGATGGCAAACGCCGTCGCCGAGGCGAGCAGGAGCGCGGAGAGCCCGATCGTCGCACCGACGATGTGCACGAGGCAGCCCGCCCCGATGCCAAGTGCGGCCATGACACCCGCGCGGGTTCCGCCCGTCGCCTGGCCGACCACAAAGAGAGTGTCGGGGCCGGGCGTCAGGTTGAGGAGAACCGCGGAGAGCACGAAGAGCGGGAGGTCGTGGATGCCGAGCATGGTGATGAGTCTAGCGCGCGCCGGCTCAGCCGACTTCGATGGGGTCGACGTCGATCGACCAGCGCACGCGCCGCGCCGCCGGCAGCGCCTCGACGAGCGGCAGCCACTCCTTGAGCAGACCCTTGAGTGCGCTCCGTGCCCGCGCCTCGAGGACGAGCTGCGCACGGAAGCGGCCGGCGCGCCGCTCCATCGTCGCGACCGCGGGACCCAGGAACTCGACGCGACGCGACTCGAGTCCGGGCGACAGATCGCGGGCGGCAGTCAGGAACGAGAGCGCGAGCGCGCGCTCGGCGGCCTCGGCGCGCAGCACCGCGAGGTGGCTGAACGGCGGCCAGTGCGTGTGCGCGCGCTCCTCGAGCGCGGCCGTTGCGAAGGACTCGTAGCCGCCCTCGAGCAGCCGCCTCAGGAGCGGATGCGAGGCGCAGGCTGTCTGGATCAGCACCTCGCCCGGGCGACTCGCGCGTCCCGCGCGCCCCGCGACCTGCACGATGCTCTGCGCGAGGCGCTCGCTCGCCCGAAAGTCCGTCCCGAAGAGTCCCTGGTCGGCGTTGAGCACCACGACGAGCGTCACGTCCGGAAAATCGTGCCCCTTGGTCAGCATCTGCGTGCCGACGAGAATCCGTGCCTCGCCGCCCTGCACGCGCTGAAGCGCCGCCTCGATGTCGCCGCGCCCGTGCACGGTGTCGCGATCGATCCGCACCGCCGGCACGCCCGGGAAGAGCTCATCGAGCGCGTCCTCGATGCGCTCCGTGCCCTGGCCGACGGGCTTCAACTCCGTCGCGCAGCGCGGGCACGCGTAGGGCACGGGAGCCTGTGCCCCGCAGTGATGGCACACGAGGCGGTGCGACTTCATGTGCACCGTCATCCTCGCATCGCACGCCGCGCACGGTGCCGCCCAGCCGCAGCCGGGACAGAAGAGTGCCGGCGCGAAGCCGCGCCGGTTGAGGTAGAGGAGCACCTGGCCGCCGGCGCCGAGGTGGCGCTCGATCGCGAGCACGCACGGTGTCGCGATGCCGTGGCGCGCCTCGCTCAGGCGCGTGTCGATCAGCACCATCCGCGGCACGCCGGCGGCGCCGGTTCGCACGGGGAGCCGCAGCAGCCGATAGCGGCCCGTGAGTGCGTTGTTGAGCGTCTCGAGCGCCGGGGTCGCGGAGCCGAGCACGACGGGAATCCCGTGGCGCTGCGCGCGGTAGAGCGCGAGGTCGCGCGCCGAGTAGCGGAATCCGTCCTGCTGCTTGTAGGAGCCGTCGTGCTCCTCGTCGACAACGATGATGCCCGGCCGCGCGAGCGGCACGAAGATCGCCGAGCGCGTGCCGAGCACGATGGGCGCCGCGCCCGAGCGGGCCATGCGCCAGCGCTCGAGCCGCTCGGCGTCGGTGAGGCCGGAGTGCAGCACCGCGAGCGGCACCGGGAAACGCGCGCTGAAGCGCGCGACGGCCTGCGGCGTCAGCGCGATCTCGGGCACGAGGAGCAGCGCCTGCTCGCCGCGCGCGAGTGCCGCGGCGATGGCCCGGAGGTACACCTCCGTCTTGCCGCTGCCGGTGACGCCATAAAGAAGAAAGGCCGTGAAGCCGCCAAGCGCCGCCGAGATCTCGGTGACCGCGACGTCCTGGTCGGGGGTGAGCGCCGGTCCCGCCGCGGGCGTCGCGGCGGGCGCGGGTTCGTCGGTGGGGGTGACCTCGAACGACTCCACCCAGCCACGCTCGATCAGGCTTCGAAGCGCCGCGCGCGCGCTGCCGCCCGCCGCCTCGAGCTCGGCCGCGCCGATCGAGGCCGATGCATCGAGCGAGGCGAGGAGATCGCGCTGACGGGAGCCGAGCCGGCCGCGCTCAGCCGCGGGCGGCGTGCCGGGCGCAAGGCGCCAGCGCGTTTCGCTCGCAACGAGCGATCGTCCCGTCCGCAGGAGCGCGGGCAGGGCGGCGGCGAGGGCCTCGCCGAGCGGATGGTGGTAGTAGTCGGCCGCGAAACGCACGAGATCGAAGGTCACCGGGTCGAGGGGTGACTCCGAGTCGAGGAGGGCATGCGCGGCCTTGAGCTTGGCGGCCGGGACGTCGGAGTGCGTCGCGGTCTCGATGAGCACGCCGACCAGCCGGCGCCGCCCGAAGGGGACTTCGAGCCGCCGGCCGGGCAGGAGGAGCGCGGGGTCGGTACCGGGGGGCGGACGGTAGTCAAAAAGGCGCCTGAGCGGGGTGTCGAGCGCGACCCGAAGGACGACCGGTACCGGTGACGATATGTCTGATTTACTCAATCTTATCAGAAGGTTATAAGGGATCTGGGCGGGCGGGTCGCGTTTCCCCGGGACCGGGGCTGCCCCGTCGCTCGCCGGCGTCAATCGTGCGCCAGTTCCGTCAACGGTGCCTGCGAGCGGACGTTATACCCGGCAGGAACCGCTGCAACCAGCGGCACCAATGACTTAAGACCGGGTTGTCGCCCCGCGGGACGGGGCGCGTGGAACTTAAGAATGGACCTCTCTGTTACCCTGCCGCGCGAAGATTTTCTGGGCCTGGCCGGACAGGGTCCGGCACGGGTGCGGGAGGGCCATCTGGACGCGACACGCGAACTTGACCTGTTCCTGAAGGACGTCGAACGACGGGCGTTTCGCATTGCGCAGATTGCGCTCCGGAATCCCGACGATGCGCTCGACGTGGTCCAGGAAGCGATGATCCAGCTCGCGCGCAGCTACGGCAGCCGGCCGAGCGCCGAGTGGAAGCCGCTCTTCCACCGCATCCTGCAGAACCGGATCCACGACTGGCAGCGGCGCCGGCGTACGCGCTCGAAGGTGATCGCCTGGTGGACGGGCGGCACGCGCGAGGACGACGACGAGACGCCGGACCCGATCGAGAACGCGCCCTCGAACGAGGCGGCACCGACGACGCGACTCGAGAACGACGAGGCGATGTCGGCGCTCGATGCGGCACTCACGCGCCTGCCCGCGCGCCAGCAGCAGGCGTTCCTGCTGCGGAACCTCGAAGGTCTCGACGTCGCCGCAACCGCGAAATCGATGGGCTGCTCCGAGGGCAGCGTCAAGACACACTATTTCAGAGCGCTGAAGTCGCTGCGCGAGCAGCTGGGTGAGCACTGGCCATGAACAGCGAAAACGATCTGCCGACCGCCGCCGACCTCGCCTTCGAGGAGCGCGCTCGCACGCTGCTAACCGGGAGCACCGAGGCCATCGACGGCCGCCTCCGCTCGCGCCTGACGACCGCGCGCTTCGCGGCGCTCGCCGAACTGGAGAAGCGCGCTGCGGAACCACGCTTTCGCGTGCCGGGCGGCTGGCTCCCGGCGGGCGCGCTTGCGGCCGCAGCGGTGCTTGCGATCGCGGTCTGGGTGGCCCAGCCGATTGCGAATCCGGGTGCCCAGCTTGCAGAGGCGAGTGCGGTGGAGGACGCTGACATCCTGGCGTCCAACGAGGGACCTGAGCTGTATGCGGACGACGCGGACTTTTACGAGTGGGCGGGCAGCGATCCGTCCGGCGGCACCGGTTGAGCGGCGCAGGCCCGCCACCGTGCGCCTGGGAGTCCTCGTGCTGGGAATTGCCTCGCTGATCGTTTCGCACCCGGTCCGCGCGGCGGATCCGCCCGCGACGACGCCGGATGCGGAGCTGCTCGAGTTCTTGGGAAGTGGCGACGACGGCGATCCGGAGCTGCAGAAGTATCTGGTGAAGCAGGACGATGCGCGTGCCGGCGATGCAAAGGCGACGCCGAAGCGTGGGGATGGAAAAACATGAAGCCGGGAATTTTGGGTCACCGAATTCTTGTCGCGATCGCCGCCGCGCTCGTGCTCAGCGCCGTCGTGCCGAGCCGCGCTCACGCCGAGGAACCGGCGGTCAGCGCCAACGCGAGCGCGGGCGTCGATTGGTCGAAGTTGAATCCGCGCCAGCAGGAACTGCTCGGCAAGTTCCAGGGGCAGTGGAGCCAGCTTCCGCCCGAGCGCCAGGCGGCTCTCGCGCGCGGCAGCGAGCGCTGGATCGGCATGTCCTCCGAGCAGCGTGGACAGGCGAAGCAGCGCTTCGAGAACTTTCGTTCGCTGCCGCCCGCGCAGCAGAACGCCGTGCGCGAGCGCTGGCGCCAGTTCCAGCAGCTGCCGCCCGAGGAGCAGTCGCGCGTCCGTGAGAACTTCCAGCGCTTCCGCCAGCTGCCACCCGAGCAACGGCAGAAGCTCAGGAACCGCTGGCAGCAGATGACGCCCGAGCAGCGCAAGCAGTTCCGCGAGACCGTGCGCCAGCGTCGCGCGCAGGCCCCGCGCCGCATCCCCGCCGCGCCCCGAAGCTAGCCGCCGGTCACGTTTTCGACACGTGGCCGCAAAGATCTGTCGCGCACGACCGACAGTGACTTGAGTTTATGCGGCGATCTCCGTCTACTCACAGACCTGTCCGTTCGACACGAGCTGCCCGTGCGCCCGACCCGTCCGTTTCCCGCCCGCTACCTCCTTCTTAGCGCCATCGCGTGCCTCGCCGGCGGCACCGCCGTCGCCCGACCCGCAGCCGAAGAACCCGACAACCTCCTCAATGACCGCTTCACGCTGCAGGGCGGTCTCGTGCTCTCGAGCAACAGCACGGACCTGCGCCAGGACTCGAGTGCCGGCACGCTCGGCACCAGCGTCAATGCCGAACGAGATCTCGGCCTCCCCGCGAAGAAGCTGACGGGCTTCGCCGAGATGATGTTCCGCATGAAGACGCGCCACCGCATCCGCCTCTCGAACTACTACCTGCCGCTCGATCGCCACGGCACGACCGTGCTCACGAACACGATCAACTTCGGCAACACGACCTACAACGTCAACGATACGGTCACGAGCTCGCTGAAGGTCCGCTCCTTCGCGCTGACGTATACCTATTCGTTCATCAAGAGCGCCCGCATCGAAGTTGGCGCCTCGCTCGGCTTCAACGTGATTGGCTTCGACGGCCAGGTGTCGGTGCCGGCGCGGCTCCGCACCGAGTACGCCTCGAACTCGGCGCCCGCGCCGCTCGGCGGCCTCGAGGCCGCGTTCAGGCTCAGCAACCGATTCTACGTCGAGGCCCGCGGCCAGTACGTGAAGGGCACGATCAGCGGCGTCAACGCCTCGCTCACGACGATGAACGGCAGCCTGCTGTTCCGCCTGAATCCGAACGTGACCTTTGGCGCGGGCTACCTCGGCTATTCCGCCAACGTCGGTGTCTCGTCGGTGGGTGACAGCGGCCACTACGAGCTCTCATCGAAGGGCCCGCACATCTTCGCGCGCGTCGGGTTCTGACCGAACCGACCGCTCGCTCAGCGATCGAGCGGGCTGATGACGGCACGTCCGCCGCGCTGCAGGACGTGCGTATAAATCATCGTCGTCTTCACATCCGCATGTCCGAGCAGTTCCTGCACGGTGCGGATGTCGCTTCCCGCCTCGAGCATATGCGTCGCGAAGCAGTGCCGCAGGGTGTGGCAGCTTGCGTTCTTGGTGACTCCGCTCAGTCGCAACGCCCGGTGCATTGCATACTGGACCCCGCGCGGATGCACGTGCCCCCGCACCCACAGCTTTGAGTCGCGATCCTGGTGAAGGGTGCGCGCCGGGAATACGTACTGCCACGACCACTCGAGCCCCGCGCCAGGGTACTTGCGGGCGAGTGCGTAGGGAACGGAGACGCCCCCGCGTCCCGCGGCCAAGTCCGCTGTGTGCACCGCCTTCACGCGCTCCAGCTGGGTCTTGAGTCCATCGACGAGCTTGGCCGGGAGTACCGTCACGCGGTCCTTGAACCCCTTGCCGCTTCTCACTACGAACTCCTTGAAGCCAAAGTCCACGTCCTTGACCCGCAACTGAAGGCACTCGTTGAGTCGCATTCCCGACCCGTAGAGCACCGAACAGACGAGAGACTCAGTACCCGTCAGATGCCCAAGAACCAGGCTGACTTCCTCTCTTGATAAGACGACCGGCACGTGTTCGCTCGTTCGAGCGCGCACGACGGTCTCGAGGTGCGGCATTTGGAGCTCGAGCACCTGCCGGTAGAGATACAGGATCGCGGACAGCGCCTGGTTCTGGGTGGGCGCGGCCACCTTGTGATCGACCGCGAGCGAGGTCAGGAAGCTTTCGATGTCGGCCGCGGCCAGCACGCGCGGATGCCTCCCCCGGTGGAACCGAACAAACCGCCGAATCCAATGCAGGTATGCATTTTCGGTGCGAGGGCTGTAATGTGCGGTTCTGAGCCTTTCTCGTGCGACGTCGAGCAAGCGAGGGCCTGGCATGGATGCATTCCCGGAGACCCGCCATCGGAGTCCGTTCCCGCATGGAAGCACGC
>CAYNCY010000097.1:0-9984 GCA_964395195.1 uncultured Steroidobacteraceae bacterium | reverse complement strand
GCCGGCCCGCGAACCCCTCCTCGCCGAGGCCGTGCCCGACGACGGCCCGGTGCACGTCCGCGTGCTGGCGGACGTCGAGCGTCGCGAGGTGAAAGCCGAAGGTGCCGATGCGCTGCATGAGGCGCTCGACGTAGAAGAGCCCGGCGCTGATACCTTTGTGCGCGGCGAGGCTGTCGGCCATCAGCTCGACGTCGGCGAGGAACTGGCCGGCGTTCTCGTAATGGTTGGGATGACCCTCGTAGGTGTTGCGCAGCCGTACCGCGAGCTGCGCGCAGAACGTCCGGTACGGCATCCGGTCGTGCCGGGCCGGGGCCACCTCGTGCGCGGCCGGCACGAGCGCGGTGTACTCGTCGATGCGCGACTGCAGCTGGCGAGACACCGTCACGCGACTCGCACTCTGGCTGAGGCGCTCGCCGAGGCGCTGCACTTCGAGGTAATAGGCGTTCACGATCACGAGCTGGTGGCGCTGCAGCGTCTCGCGGATGGTCTTGGCGTGGACGTCGGGATGGCCATCCATGTCACCGCCCACCCACGAGCCGAAACGGAGCACGCGCGGCAGGTCGCGCGGCTGGATGTCGCCGCCGAAGATCTTCCGGATCGCGCCGGCGAGTTCCTCGTAGAAGCCGGGCACGATCCGGTAGAGGACCTCCGAGAGGTAGAAGAGCACGTGCTCGCGCTCATCCGCGACGGTGAGGCGCTCGCGCGGGTGATCCTCGGTCTGCCAGCCGGAGGTGAGTTCGGTGCGGATCTGCTCCCAGGTCACGCGTCGCTCGTTCGGCGTCATCGAGGGATCGAGGCGCTCGAGCATGAGCTCGGCGACGCGCTGCTGTTTCCTCAGGATCGTGCGCCGCGTCGACTCGGTCGGGTGTGCGGTGAAAACCGGGAAGACACACAGGCGCCCCAGCCGGCGCATCAGTTCCTCGAGCGTCGCGCCGTCGCGCTTCATGCGTCCGAGCGCATCGTCGATGCCGCCTGGCTGCGGCTGCGTCGAGCTCGCGAGGTACTCGCGGCGGCGCCGGATGCGGTGCACCTTCTCCGCGAGGTTGACGACCTGGAACCAGGTCGAGAAGGCGCGCACGAGGTCGCGCGCCTCGGCGGGATCGCGCCCCCGCGTGCGGCCGAGCAGCTCCGCCTCGCCGTCCGCCTCGCCCTCGCGACGACGGATCGCCGCAACCCGGTCACCCTCGACGAGCTCGAAGCGGGATTCCCCGCACTGCTCGAGCAGGATCTCGCCAACGAGAGCGCCGAGCGCGTGAACGTCCTCCCGGAGGGGAGAGTCCTTCGCTGGAAACTGGATGTTCTGCCGGTACATCGCGTCCGCAAGGCGCCGTTCGGGCGCGATCACGGCCAAAATGATAGCAGGCGCGGCCCGAAAGGCCGCCGCCGGCCTCAGCGGCGCGTCGGCCTGAGGGCACTCGCCGCGCGCGCGAGCGCCGTGATGCCGGCGAAGTCGCCCGCGGCGATCCGGTCCGCCGGCGCGATCGAGGACATGCCGACCGCGACGACATTGGGCTGCGCGAGGTATTCGGCGGCTTTCTGCGCCGTGATGCCGCCCGTGGGACAGAACAGCGCCTGCGGGAACGGGGCGGCGAGCGCCTTCAGCATCGGCACGCCGCCGGCCTGCTCGGCCGGGAAGAACTTTAGGGTGTCGAAGCCGGCCTCGAGTGCCGCCATGAGTTCGGTGGGCGTCGAAACACCGGGCAGGAATGGCACGCCAAGGCCGCGTGCGTCCGCGGCGAGCGCAGCGCTGTAGCCCGGTGCAACCAGAAACTGGCTGCCGGCCGCGACGGCCTCGGCGAGCAGCGCGCGCGAGACGACCGTACCGGCACCCACCGTTGCGCTCGGCACGGCATTGCGCATCGCACGAATCGCTTCGAGCGCAACCGGGGTCCGGAGTGTCACCTCGAGCACGGTGAGCCCGCCGGCGATGAGTGCCTCGGCGAGGGGCGCCGCGTCAGCGACTCGCTCGATCGTGATCACGGGCACCACCGCGACGCGCGCCAGAAGGTCTCGAAGCATGCTCAGGTCCCCGTGAGCGCGCGGGCGCCGGCTTCGGCTTCGCCGACCGCGTCGCGCAGCGTCGTAAAGAGTTCGCGCCCCGCCCCGAACACGGGGCCGCCCGCGTGCGGGGCGGGTTCGCGCGCAGCGAACTCCGTCGCCTCGACCTTCGCCTCGAGGGTCCGTGCAACGGCATCGAGCCGGATCCGGTCGCCCGTGCGCAGGCGGCTGAGTGGCCCGCCGCGAGCGGCCTCCGGGCTCAAGTGCAAGGCCGCGGGCACCGCGCCCGAGGCGCCGGACATGCGCCCGTCGGTGACGAGCGCGACCTTGAAGCCGCGCGCGAGCAGTGAGCCGAGCACCGGCGTCAGCTGGTGAAGTTCCGGCATGCCATTGGCGCGGGGCCCCTGGAAGCGGACCACGCACACGAAGTCGCGCTCGAGCGCGCCCGCCTTGAACGCCTCGAGCACGCCCTCCTGGCTGTCGAACACGATCGCGGGGGCGTCGATGACGAGGTGCGCGGCGTCCAGCGCCGACACCTTGATGATGCTGCGGCCGAGGTTGCCCCGCAGCACCCGGATGCCGCCATCCGCGCTGAAGGGCGCGGCGACCGGCCGAAGTACGTCGGGATCGAGGCTCGCGCGCGGCCCCGGACGCCACCTGAGTTCAGTGCCGTCGAGCACGGGCTCCTCGGTGTAGCGCCACAGGCCGGGCCCGAACGCCGTCGCGACATCGCCGTGCACGAGACCCGCCTCGAGCAATTCCCGCAGCACGAAGCCCGTGCCGCCGGCAGCCTGGAAGCGGTTCACGTCCGCCAGACCGTTCGGGTAGACACGCGCGAGCAGCGGCACCGCCGCGGAGAGCTCGTCGAAGTCGTCCCAGTCGATGTGAATACCGGCGGCCGCGGCCATCGCGACCAGGTGGATGGTGTGGTTGGTCGAGCCGCCGGTGGCGAGGAGCGTGACGATGCCGTTCACGAACGCGCGCTCATCGAGGATTGCACCGAGCGGCCGGTAGTCGGACCCGAGCGCGGTCGAGGCGGCAACGGTGGTCGTCGCGTACGCGATCAGGCGGTCTCTGAGGGGCGTCCCGGGCGGCACGAAGGCGCTCCCCGGCACGTGCAGGCCCATCGCTTCCATCAGCATCTGGTTGCTGTTCGCAGTGCCGTAGAACGTGCAGGTGCCAGGTGAGTGATAGCTCGCGGCCTCGGCCTCGAGCAGCTCCTCGCGGCCGACCTTACCCTCGGTGAACGCGCGCCTGACGCGGGACTTCTCGGCGTTGGGGAGGCCCGAGGGCATGGGCCCCGCGGGCACGAGCACGACGGGGAGGTGCCCGAAGGACAGCGCGCCGATCACGAGACCCGGCACGATCTTGTCGCAGACGCCAAGGGCCAGCGCGCCGTCGAAGGCATCGTGACTGAGCGCGACGGCGGTCGCCATCGCGATGACCTCGCGACTGAAGAGCGAGAGTTCCATGCCCGGGCGGCCCTGCGTCACGCCGTCGCACATCGCGGGCACGCCGCCGGCGAACTGTGCGACCGCCCCGGCACTTCGGGCCGCGGCCTTGATCAACGCCGGGTAGCGCTCGAGCGGCTGGTGCGCGGAGAGCAGATCGTTGTACGCCGAGACGATCGCGAGGTTTGGCCAGCGGCCCGCACGAAGCTCCGCCTTGTCGCCGCCCTCCACGCCCGCGAACACGTGCGCGAGGTTGCCGCACGACAGCCGGGCGCGGTGCGCGGTCGCGCTCTTCGCCGCCGCGAGCCTCGCGAGGTAGTCCGCGCGGGCCGCCGCGCTCCTCGCGACCATGCGCGCGGTGACGTGGGCAACGGTCGGGTGCAGCGGTTGGGGCGGGTGCTCGGGCATTTCGCTCCTGGAATACGGAACCGGGTGGCCATGGCGGAGAACGTTTGAGTAGTAATACTACATTTTAGAGGAGATGGATTCGATCTATTTTTGTTTTATTTTATAATTCATGTAGTTACTAACGCACTCCGTGGTGGGCTATAGGCCCCTGGGTGTGCTACCGTAGTAGTAGAACTACAGATTGGAGCATCCGTGAGCCCACGCGCGACCTCGGCGAAGTCGCCTCCCACGACCACATCCGCCACGGCACCGCCCTTCGATCTGGTGCTTTTCGGCGGCACCGGCGATCTCGCGATGCGAAAGCTGCTGCCCGCCGTGTACCGACGCTTCGCCGACGGTCAGGTTGCGGCTGCCGCGCGCATCGTTGGCGTGGCGCGGTCGGATCTCGATCGCACGGCGTACCTCGCGAGAGTCGAGGCGGCCTGCCGGGAGTTTCTCGGCGCCGCGTTTGACCCGGCTGCCTGGAGCGGCTTCGCCGCGCTCCTCGACTACGTTCGCGTCGACGCGACGGTGCCCAGCGATTACGGGGCGCTGGCGGCGCGGCTCGGCCACCGTGCGGGTGTCGTCCGGCTCTTCTTCCTCTCGACCGCGCCCGACCTCTTCGCTTCGATCTGTCGCGAGCTCGCTGCCGCCGGCATCGTGACCGCGGATTCCCGGATCATGCTCGAGAAGCCGCTCGGCGAGGACGCCGCGAGCGCCGAGCGAATCAACGACATCGTCGGGGGCATGGTCGCCGAGACGCAGATCTATCGGATCGATCATTACCTCGGCAAGGAGACGGTCCAGAACCTCCTCGCACTGCGCTTCGGCAACACCCTCTTCGAACCGCTGTGGCGACGTGGCCAGGTGCAGCACGTGCAGATCACCGTCGGCGAGCAGCTCGGCGTCGGCGGTCGCGGCGACTTCTACGACCGCACGGGCGCGCTGCGCGACATGGTCCAGAACCACCTCTTGCAGCTCCTCTGCATCCTCGCGATGGAGCCGCCGGCGAGCAGCGCCGCTGATGCCGTGCGCGATGAGAAGCTCAAGGTGCTCCGGGCGCTGCGGCCGATCGGCGAGGCCGAGGCGCTCTTGAAGACCGTCCGCGGTCAGTACCGCGGCGGCGTGGTGGGTCCTGCCCGGGTCGCGGGCTACCTCGAAGAGGACGGCGTCGCCGCAAACTCGCGCACCGAGACCTTCGTCGCCATCAAGGCGGAGATCGACACGTGGCGCTGGGCCGGCGTGCCCTTCTACCTGCGCACGGGCAAGCGTCTGCAGGAACACCTCGCCGAGATCGTGATCACGTTCCACGAAGTGCCGCACTCGATCTTCGAGGGCCCGTTCAGCGCCAAGACGCCGAATCGGCTCGTGATCCGGCTCCAGCCGGACGAGCACATCACGCTTCGGATTCTCGCGAAGAGCCCGGGCGAAGCCATGCGCCTCAGGCCCGTCGACCTCGCGCTCGACCTCGGCGAATCCTTCAAGGCGCGGCCGCTCGAGGCCTACGAACGGCTGCTCGGCGATGCCATCCAGGGGAACCTCACGCTCTTCATGCGGCGCGACGAGGTCGACGCCGCCTGGCGCTGGATCGATCCGATCCGCGCGGCATGGGCCGCGACCGACGACGCACCGCGACCCTACCCCGCTGGCAGCTGGGGACCGGCGACCGCGAATGCGCTGATCGCGCGCGATGGCTTCGCGTGGCACGATGAATCATGAGCACGCAACCTTCGCCCGCTGCGACCGGCACCAAGCGCGGGGACCCTGAGTTCCTGACGCGGATTGCGACGCTGCGCGAGTCGCTCTCGCCGGCGGAGGCTAAGGTCGCGGCGGTGGTCCTCTCGGCGCCGGGCTGGGTACTCGGCAGCGCCCTCGCCGCAGTTGCGCAGCGTGCGGGGGTCAGCGAGCCCACCGTGATCCGGTTCTGCCGCTCGCTTGGCCTCGACGGTTACCCGGCGCTGCGCCTGCGGCTCGCCGAGTCACTCGCGCAGGGTGCCGCGCTCCTCTACCGCGACGTCGATGCGGATGATTCGGCGGCCGACCTTGCGGTCAAGATCTTCGAGCGCTCGGCGCGCACGCTCACGGACGTCCGCAGCCAGCTCGCGCCGGCGCGACTCGAATCGGCGATCGCCCTGCTCGCCGCGGCGCGGCGCATCGAGTTCTACGGCCTCGGCAGCTCCGGCATCATCGCGGCCGACGCCCGCCACAAGTTCTTTCGCCTCGGGCTTCACGCGGTCGCGTACTCCGACGCGCACCTGCACGGCATGGCGGCGACGATGCTGGGCCCGGAGGACGTCGTGGTCGCGATCTCAAGCACCGGACGTACGATCGATCTCATCTCGAGCGTCGAGATCGCGCTCGAGGCGGGTGCCGCCGTGATCGCCCTCGCCCCGCCCGCCTCGCCGCTCGCGGCCCGCGCCACGGTCGCGATCGAGTTCGCGGTCGACGAGGATCCGGACGTCTATTCTCCGATGACGACGCGGCTCGCCCAGCTCGCGGTCATCGACGTGCTCTCGGTGGGCGTCGCCCTGAGGCTCGGGCCCGAACTGCTCGCCCGGCTCGAGCGCAGCCAGGCGAGTCTGCGCGACAAGCGGCTGCAGCAGGTCGATTGACGGGTGCCGGCCTCCCGGCGTTCGCGTACATTGAGCGCCCACTCCCCGGGCATTCCCGATCGATGCACACGCGCGTCCGACCGAATCCCGACCGCCGACCGGTCGGGCCGCAGGTGCCAGCCTGAACGCCCGCGCGACCGCTTCGGGCAGGCGTGCGGCGCTCGGCATTGCGCTCGCGGCACTGAGCGCGGCGTGCTTCGCGACAAAGGGCGTGTTCGCGAAAGTGCTCTATGCCGACGGCTGGACGACGGATGCCGTCGTCGTCACCCGCTCGGTGCTCGCCCTCCCCGTGATCGGGATCTGGACGCTGTGGCGCATGAAGCCCGGGGCGCTCGCCCGCGGCCCGCGGACAGCGCTCCTCGGCGCCGCGGCGTCCGGCGCGCTCTGCTACTACGTGGGCTCAACGCTCGATTTCTCGGCTTTGAGGACCCTCGACGTGAGCGTCGAGCGCGTGCTCCTCTTTTCCTATCCGTCGATGGTGGTGATCCTCTCGGCCATCGCTTACCGACAGCCCCCACGGGTCAACGTCGTCATCGCCGTGGGTGTCACCTACCTCGGCATTCTGCTGGTCGTCTCGGGATTTGACCTTCGCGTCCTGAACGCGAACCTGACAGGCTCGGGGTTGGTGCTCGCCTGTGCACTGACGATGGCGATCTACTTCCTCGCGAGCGATCGCTGGACGGGCACGCTGGGGAGCGCCGCCTTCTCGCTCGCGGCGTTGAGCGCGGCGGCGGCCTGCCTCGTCGTTCACTACGTCCTGCGGCACGGTGCGAGGCTCCCCGCCTGGCACGGGCGCGACGCACTCCACGTCACCGGCATCGTGCTCATCGCAACGGTCGTGCCGCTGCTGACGATGGCCGAGGGCGTGCGGCTGCTCGGCGCCGAGCGTGCGGCACTCGTCAGCAACGTGGGGCCGCCGACGACGCTCCTGCTCGGTGCGTGGCTCTTGGGCGAACGGCTACGCGCCGCCCAATGGCTCGGCGTCGCGCTGATCTTCGCGGGAATCCTGATCCTCGAGCTCACGCGCGCGCCGATGCGCGCGCCGCCCGAACGTCGCCCCTGACCCGGCTCGCGGGTCCGGTCGCCGCGCTTTGCCGGTCAGGCGGGGAAGAAGTCGATCGGCTTCGTCGTCGTGATGATCTCGACGTCGCGCTCATCGAAGTGGAACATCTTGATGCGCGCAATGAGCTTGTGCTCGAGCTCCTCGTCCTTGAGCTCGCTCGAGAGGACCTTGCAGTCGGTCACTTCGCCCGTCGGGGCGATGGTCAGCTGCACGACGACCTTGCCCTGCAGCTGCGGGTTCTCGCGCAGCGCCCGGTTGTAGAGCGCGTAGATCGCCGCCTTGTTGCGGTCGAACACCATCTCGATCTCTTCACGGCTGCGCGAGGCCTTGCCGCTCGAGCCGGTGCGCGTCGCCTCGGCGTGGTCCTTGCGGATCTGGTCGGCGAACGACTGGACGCCTGCGGTCGTCGAATGCCCGTGCAGGTTGCCGGGGCCGCCGCCGAAGCCTGAGCTCAGCGCCGCGGTGTTGATGCCCCCGCTCCCGCCGGTGAGGTTCGAGGTGATCATCGAGCGCTCGGCGCGTGCCGGGCCGTCGACCTTGGCGTTCAGGGGCTTGGCGCTCGAAAGTTCCGTATTGAGCGCGGCACGCAGGTCCGCGAGCTCGTCCTTGACCTTGTCGAGCTGCTTCTGCGCCTTCTTCTTGGCCTCGACCGTCTTGTCGACGATAGGCGGGACCACGACGGGCTTGGGCTCAACGACCGGCTTCGGCTCGGGCTTCTTCTCTTCAACGGGCTTCGGCGGCGCCGGCGGCGGCGTCAGTACGAGCTTGATGACTTCCTCGGGAAGAGGTGGCGCGACCGGCTTCTCGGGGGTCGGCAGCACCTGCGAAAGGAGCGCGACCGCGAGCCAAATGGCGAGGCCGATGCGCAGCATCCGCTTGAAGCGGCGCTCCTGGTCGGCGTTCGAACTCCACGGCAGTTCAAAGACGCGATAATTGCTGGCTAGCGTTGTCATCGTGGACCCGTTCGACGGAACTTAACCAGGATTCAGGCCGGTGAAGGCCCGCTCTTTCTCGGTGACTGCGAGCGACAGCTTGCCGACATCGGCCGCAGTCGCCGCCATCATGATCTTCTTGAGGACGCTGTAGGGCAGCGACTTGTCGGCCAACACCGTGACTTCGCGCGCGGCCGGGTCGTTCTTGTCGGACACCGTGCGCTTCTGCGTCTCGGCGGACAAGCTCGTCTTGAGAGCGGCCATCGCCGGCTCCTTGCCTGCATCGATGTCGGCGACCGTCGCGGTCGGCGTGCCGTTCACGAAGATCGTGTCCTTGGTGACCATCATCACCGTCGACTCGTGCGGCTTCGACTCGGAAACCGACTGCGGCACGGAGATGTTCTTCGTGTTCGGCATGATCTCGTAATCCGCCGTGTGCACGAGCATGTACACGACCAGGATCACGAGCATGTCGATCATCGGCACGAGCGCAGGCATGCCGTGGCCGCGGTGGTGGCCACCGGGCTTGCGGTTGCGGGTCAGGCGCGAGGCAATCATGTCGTCGCATCTCCGAGCGAAATCTGCGGGAACAGCTCGCCGCGGGCGGGCTTCCCGTCGAGCGTGCCCTCAAACGAACGCACGGCGTCCATCGTCTCCACGATCGTGTCGTACGGAATCGCGGGCTCGAGCAGCACGGTCGCGCTCTTCATGTCCGGGTAGCGCGCCTTGATGCGGCTCAGGAGTCCCGACACGCCGTCAAAGTCATAGCCCTTGGCCGAGCTCGGAAAGCTCTGGATCATCCCGGAGTTCTTGTCCTGCACGTCGAGCGAACCCGCACGCACCACCACCTCGAGCACCAGACCCTCGGGGATCTTGATGGGCTCGGAGCTCTGCGCGGGCAGGTTGAGCTCGACGATGTGCGTACGCGAGAAGACCGCCGTGAAGATCAGGAAGAACAGCAGAATCGTAAAGATATCGAGCATCGGAACGATGTTGACATCGTTCCGACCCTTGAAACGCGCATGACTGCGCGTCTGCCGCCGGGCAATTACCGAGCCGCTCACGCCCTGGCCCCACGCACCTCGCCGGTCGAGCGGGCGACAGGGGCCGCCGCTGCTGCGGCGGCGCCCGCAGCCGCAGCGCGCTGCTGCCGCTCGGTAAGCGTATTCAGGAACTTGATGCTGGCCACTTCGAGGCTGTCGACGATGTTGGTCGTCTTGGTCTCGAGGTAGAGGTGCGACAGGAGCAGCGTGATCGCCGAGAGCAGGCCGAGCGCGGTGTTGTTCATCGCGACCGAGATACTCGCCGAGAGCAGGCTCGCCTTGTCAGCCGGGTTCGCCGTTGCGACCGCGGCGAAGGCGTTGATGAGACCGAGCACGGTGCCGAAGAGGCCCATGAGCATCCCGATGTTGGCGAGCGCGGCGAGGTAGTGGGTCCGGCGCTCGAGGCGCGGAATCACCTCGACCAGGCTCTCCTCCATCGCCTTCTCGATGTCGTCGCGGCGACGCGCCGACTGGATGCGGCTCAAGCCGTACTTCATG
>CAYNCY010000096.1:0-10073 GCA_964395195.1 uncultured Steroidobacteraceae bacterium | reverse complement strand
GGCGTCATCGAGCTCAAGGACATCGTCAAGGGCGGCATCAAGGAGCGCTTCGCCGACCTCAGGCACATGGGCATCAGGACGATCATGATCACCGGCGACAACCGCCTGACGGCGGCCGCGATCGCGGCCGAGGCGGGTGTCGATGATTTCCTCGCCGAGGCGACGCCGGAGGCCAAGCTGAAGCTGATCCGGGAGCACCAGGCGGAGGGCCGGCTGGTCGCGATGACGGGCGATGGCACGAACGACGCGCCGGCGCTCGCGCAGTCCGACGTCGCCGTCGCCATGAACACCGGCACGCAGGCCGCCAAAGAGGCGGGGAACATGGTCGATCTCGACTCGAACCCGACCAAGCTCATCGAGATCGTCGAGACCGGCAAGCAGATGCTGATGACCCGCGGGGCGCTGACGACGTTCTCGATCGCGAATGACGTCGCCAAGTACTTTGCGATCATCCCGGCGGCGTTCGCGATGACCTATCCACAACTCGGCGCGCTCAACGTCATGCACCTGGCGACGCCGAACTCCGCGATTCTCTCCGCGGTGATCTTCAATGCCCTGATCATCGTCGCGCTGATTCCGCTCGCGATCAAAGGCGTGAAGTACCGGGCGCTCGGCGCGGGCCCGCTCTTGCGCCGCAATCTCCTGATCTACGGGCTCGGCGGCATCGTCGTGCCGTTTCCCGGGATCAAGCTGATCGACCTGCTGCTGTCGGCCGCTGGCTGGGCCTGAGGAGTCACGACCATGTTCGCACGCACCCTACGACCGGCGATCAGCCTGCTGCTCGTGATGACGCTCCTGCTCGGACTCGTCTATCCGCTCCTGATCACCGGCATCGCGAAAGTAACGTTTCCGCGCGAAGCGGCCGGAAGCCTGATCCTTTCCGACGACAAGCCCATCGGCTCGTCGCTGATCGGCCAGAGCTTCTCGGAACCGAAGTACGTCTGGGGCCGCCCGTCGGCGACGACCCCGCAACCGTACAACGGCGTGGGCTCGACCGGCTCCAATCTCGGGCCGCTGAATCCCGCGCTCATCGACGCGGTCAAGGCAAACCTGAAGGCGCTGCACGAGGCGGATCCCGGCAACTCGCAGCCGGTGCCGGTCGAACTCGTGACGGCCTCGGCCAGCGGACTCGATCCGGAAATCGGCCCCGCGGCGGCGTTGTACCAGGCCGCCCGGGTCGCGCGCGCGCGCGCGATGCCGGTCGAGGCCGTCAAGGCGCTGATCGCCGCCCACCAGACGGAGCGACTGCTCGGATTCATCGGCGAGCCCCGGGTCAATGTACTCGAGCTCAACCTGGCGCTCGACGCGGCCTCCCGGGCCGCCGCGCAGCGGGCGAGGACACCAACGACCTGAGCAGCATCACCGGCAGGCGGGCCCGCAGGGCCCGCGTCGGGCTCCGGTCTCTTTGAAGGGGTATGTGAAATGATGAGTCAGGCGGTCTCGAACAGAATGTCGGCAGCCATCGTCACGGCGTTGCTCGCAGCGCCCTTTGCGTGGGTCGCGCCGTCGCAGGCGGCGGCCGGGCAGGAGGCGACCGCGTCGGTCGGTGCGATCGCGGGCGTCGTGACGAATGCAGGCAACGGCCCCGTCGGGCGAGCGATGGTGACGGCCAAGCGGATCGACGCTGGCGGCATCCGCTCGACGATTGCGAGCCGCGACGGCGTGTATGCATTCGATGATCTTCCCGCGGGCGTCTGGTCGCTCGTCGCGCACGTCGATGGGGCGCCGGATGGGGTGCTGCCGTCGGTCACGGTCGCGGCGGGGGCGGCCACGCGCGCGGACATTGCGCTCGCCGTTCCGGCATCCGTAGCGGCGGCGGCGACGCGGGCGGCTCCGTCACCCGAGCTCAAGGCGCTCGTCACCGCCGCGGTCGCCGCCGCGGTACCCGAAGCCCTGCAGGCGCCGCCCGCGGGCCCCGAGGTCGACACGCAGACGCCCTTCGCCGTCGGCGATCTCGGCTGGATGAACGGTACGCCGCGCGAGAAGGCGCCGATCTTCGATACCAAGTTCTTCACGCCGGAGATCCGGCTCGACATGAACTTCCTCTACAGCGGCAACCATCCGATCGATCACACGATCGTCGGCTCGACCGAGGAGTTCCGCTCCGGCGAGTTCCAGATCGAGCAGGTGAGCTTCGGCGGGGACTTTCACTGGAACAACGTCAAGGCGCGCTTCCTGTCGATGTTCGGCATGTTCGCGACGACGACGCCGCGCAACGACGCCAGCAGCGCGGTGGGGCAGTGGGACCTGTCGAACGCGTACAAGTACTTCTCGGAGGCGAATGCGGGCTATCACTGGGACGTCAATCACGGCCTCAATGTCGACGTCGGCATGTTCGTGTCGTACATCGGCCTCTTCAGCTACTACAACTACGACAACTGGACCTACCAGCCGTCCTTCGTCTCCTCCAACACGCCGTGGTTCTTCAACGGGCTGCGCGTGCAGTGGTGGCCGACGCAGACGCTCAAGATCGAGCCGTGGCTGATCAACGGCTGGCAGTCCTACGCCAAGTTCAACGGCAAGCCCGGCATCGGCGGGCAGGTGCTGTGGATCCCGAACGACCGGGTCAAGCTCGTGTTCAACAGCTATTCGATCGGGCAGGACAACCTGAACTGCCAGGCCAACAAATCGAACGGCGCGGGCACCGTCGACACGCTCTGCCAGCCGCAGAACGGCGGCAACCCCAACGCGTCCGCCGGATCCCTCGTCGGCGCCGGCCCGATGATCGACTGGTCACGGGTCAAGCGCATCCACGAGGACGACAGCCTGCTGGTGAAGTACTTCGACGCGAAGGGCGCGGGCGGCAAGGGCATCTCCAAGATGGCGTTCAGCTGGACGGTCGACATCGGCTGCGAGTACGGCGGCGGTGTCACCTGTTCGGGCGGTCAGAACAAGGCGAACTTCTTCGGCTCGATGTTCTACAACCGGGTCTGGTTTCACAACGACCTCTATGCGGTTACGCTCGGCGGCGGGTTCATGAACAATCCGGGCCGGTATCTCGCCCTCACACCGCCGATCAATGGCGCAACCGCCGCCACGGGCTCGCCGTACTTCACGCAGGCTCCCGGGCAGAAGCTCTTTCAATGGGATACGCAGCTCAACCTGCAGTACATGCCGAGCGACTGGATCACCTGGTGGACGGAGGCGACGTTCCGGCACTCGAGCGTGCCGTACTGGTCGGGTGCCGGCGGCGTGACGCCCCCGGGCGGCAACAACGGCGCGCCGGCGAGCTGTGTCGGTGGCGCCAACGATGCCCTCACCGGCCAGTGCTCGACTGGCGACTGGTTCCCGGACCTGCGTACGCGCGAGGTCGTCCTCGGCGCCGGCGTCCTGGTCAAGTTCTAGTCGACGGGCTCACCGGTGGCCGCGCCCCGCGCGCGCGGCCACCCTCTGCACGGCCGCGCGAGCACGCGGGGCGATGAGACGCATGGCGATGAGACGAGGGTAACGTGCCGTCGATACCTCCCGGGGCAGACGCGCGTCCGGATCCGGACCACCTGCTGGCGCAGGTCCAGAAGGCCGCGCAGGCGTCGCGTCGCGGCAAGCTGCGGATATTCCTCGGCGCCGCGGCCGGCGTCGGCAAGACGTACGCGATGCTCGAGTCGGCGCGCGCCGCCCGCGCCGCGGGCACGGACGTCGTCGTCGGTTACGTGGAGCCGCACGGCCGTGCCGACACCGAGCGGCTGCTCGAGGGGCTCGAGCGACTGCCGTTCCTGCCGGTGCGCCTGCGGGGCATCGTCAGGAACGAGTTCGACCTCGACGCGGCGCTGGCGCGCCACCCCGCGGTGCTGCTGGTCGATGAACTCGCGCACAGCAACGTGATCGACGGCGAGCCGGCGCCGCGGCACGCCAAGCGCTGGCACGACATCGAGGAACTGCTCGCGGCCGGCATCAGCGTCTGGACGACCGTCAACGTCCAGCACCTCGAGAGCCTCAACGACGTCGTCGCGAGCATCACGGGCGTGCGCCAGCACGAGACCGTCCCCGACCGCGTGTTCGAGTCCGCCGACGACGTGGAGCTGATCGACCTGCCGCCGGACGATCTCCTGGCGCGGCTCAAGGCCGGCAAGATCTACACGGCCGATCGGGTCGCCACCGCCACCCAGAAGTTCTTCCGCAAGGAGAACCTGACGGCGCTCAGGGAGATTGCGCTGCGCAAGACGGCGGATCGCGTCGACGCCGCCATGCGCGGGTTCGAGGGGCGCGATTCGGCGGTGCGCCCGTGGCTCGCGCGGGACCGGCTCATGGTCGTGCCGACGGCCGATCGGCAAGCCGAGCAGCTGGTGCGCGCGGGGAAGCGGCTGGCCGATGCGCTCGACGCCGAGTGGATGGTCGTCTACGTCGAGACGCCGGCGATGCTGAAGCTCTCGGAGCTGCAGCGCAACCGGCGGATTCAGGTGCTGCGCCTGGCGGAGTCGCTCGGCGCCGAGACCGTCACGCTGGACGGACCCTCGGCCGCGGACGCCATCCTCGAATACGCGCGAACCCGCAAGGCGACGCGCCTCGTCGTCGGGGCACCGAAGCGGCGCGGCTGGCGGGCGTTGCTCGTGCCATCGACCACGACCGAGCTCGTGCGCCGCGCGGGCGCGATGGACGTGATCGTGATCGGACCGAGCGGTTCGGAAGCCCCGACCACGCGGCCGCCGGCGACCCGCCTCGCCGACGTGCCGGCCAAGAAGGGCATCCCGTGGCGGCGCTACGCCGGCGGCTTTGCGACGACGCTCGCGGCGACTGCCCTCGCCTGGGCGATGCATCCGTATTTCGAGCTCACCAACGTCGTCATGGTCTACCTGCTCGGGGCGACCGTCGCGGGCCTTCGGTTCGGGCGGGGTCCCGCCATCCTGACGTCGATTGCGAACGTCGCGGCGTTCGATTTCTTCTTCGTGCCACCGCGCTTCACCTTCGCCGTCACCGATCTGCAATACGTCGTTACCTTCGCCGTCATGCTGGCGGTGGCGCTTGCGATCGCGAGCCTCACCGCGAGTGTCCGGCAGCAAACGCGCATCGCCGGTCACCGCGAGCGCCGGACCGCGGCGCTCTACGCCATGAGCCGCGAGCTCTCGCGCACGCGCGGCGCCGCCAACATGGTGGCGGTGGCGATCCGCCACATCGGCGAGGTGTTCGCGAGCCAGGTGATGGTGTTGCTGCCGGACGAGGACGGGCGGCTCCGGTCGCCGCGGGAGACGCCGGCGCAGGGGTCGTCGTGGCGGGCGGACGCGTCCGTGGCCCAGTGGGTGTACCACCACAACGAACCGGCGGGCCTCGGCACCGATACGCTCGCCGGCGCGAAAGCGTTGTACCTGCCGCTGCGCGGGTCGAAGCAGACCTTCGGCGTGCTCGCGGTCCTGCCGGTCAATTCCCGGCGCATCCTGCTGCCCGAGCAACGCCACCTGCTCGAGACGTTCGCCGGGCAGCTGGCGCTTGGCCTCGAGCGGGCCGTTCTCGCCGATGCGAGCGAGGCCGCGCGGGTGGCCGCCGAATCGGAGAGCCTGAGGAACACGCTGCTCGCCTCGATTTCCCACGACCTCAGGACGCCGCTCGCCGTCATCACGGGGGCGAGCAGTGCCCTCAATGACGCCGCGCTCGGTCTCGATGACGCCGCGCGGGCGAGGCTCACCGCCTCGATCGAGGCCAAAGCGCAGGAAATGTCGGAGATCATCTCGAACGTGCTCGACCTCATGCGCTTCGAGGCCGGGGAGGTGAAGCTGCGCCGGGACTGGCACGCGGT
This sequence comes from uncultured Steroidobacteraceae bacterium, assembly GCA_964395195.1. Classification (GTDB taxonomy): domain Bacteria; phylum Pseudomonadota; class Gammaproteobacteria; order Steroidobacterales; family Steroidobacteraceae; genus CAIKZZ01. The sequence continues at coordinate 4,345 of CAYNCY010000096.1, read as the reverse complement.
CGATGACCTCCTCGGCACGGCGCTCGGGCGCCTCGCCGAGCGGCTCACCGGCTACCCGGTCGAGGTGCGCCTGCCGAACGACCTGCCGGCGATCCACGTGGATGCGGCCCTCGTCGTCCAGGTCTTCGTGAACCTCCTCGAGAACGTGACCAAGCACGCGCCGGCCGGCACCCGCATCACCCTCACCGCCGACCTCGACGGGGCGATGCTCGACGTCCTCGTCGAGGACGACGGGCCGGGACTCCCGGCGGGCGATCCCGAGCGCCTGTTCGGAAAGTTCCAGCGCGGCCGCGACGAGAGCAACGCCGGCGGCGCGGGACTCGGACTGGCGATCTGTCGCGCGATCGTCAACGCCCACGGTGGGCGGATCAGCGCGGCGCGGCGCCCCGATGGCGGCGCGCGGTTCATCGTCGCGTTCCCGGTCGGGGGGACCGAGCCGTGACGGCCGACAATTTCCGGGTGCTGCTCGTCGAGGACGACGCCGGCATCCGCAATCTCCTGCGAACCCTGCTCGAGGCGCAGCACTACCGCGTCGCGGAAGCCGATACCGGCGAGCGGGGGATTCTCGAGGCGCGACACTACCGCCCGGACGTCATCCTGGTCGACCTCGGCCTCCCGGACATGGACGGCGCGGCCGTGATCCGCGCCATTCGGAGCTTCGCCCCGGTTCCCATCCTGGTCCTGACCGCGCGCGTCTCGGAGAACGAGAAGGTCATCGCGCTCGACGCGGGAGCCGACGACTACATCACGAAGCCGTTCGGCGCTTCCGAGCTTCTCGCGCGCCTCCGGGCGGTGCTCCGACGGGCGGTGAGGGTGGACGGCGCGCTGTCGACGCTGCGAATCGGCGCCATCACCGTCGACCTCGCCAACCGCAGCGCCCACGGGCCGGAGGGACCCGTCCGCCTGACTCCCCTCGAATACCGCCTGCTCGACGCACTGACGCGCAGCGCCGGAACGATCGTGACGCAGAAGCAGCTGATCCGCGAAGTGTGGGGGCCGGAGCGCACCGATGACTCGAGGAACCTGCGTTCGTACATCAAGTTTCTTCGGCAGAAGCTCGAACCCGACCCGAGCCGGCCGCGCTACCTCGTGACCGAGGTGGGCATTGGCTATCGCTTGCAGCTCGAGGAGAGCGCGGCGGAGCGGTGAGTGCGGGATCGCCCGGGTGCCCTCCCGTGCCGCGGCGCCCGGCGCCAGCCCGCCCCCTGCGATGCGGCCGCGTTCAGAGCGAGCGCACGGGCCGGCGCCAGGTGCAATCGCCCGCGACCGCGAGCAGCAGCGTTCGCAGGTAGTGCACGTCGGGGTTTCCGGAGTTGCGCCGATCGATGAGGTCGATCTGGTGCCGTGCCGCCGCCGCCAGGTCCGCGCCGCCCGGGATCGACACGAGCCAGTCGGCAAAGACCCGCTCGGGCGAGGGCAGGGCAGCGGCGCGCCCCGCGGCCCGACGTTGCCGGGGCCGCCACGCAAGGACGGTCCCGCGCTCGTCGTCTCCTTCCGGCTCTCTCCCCGACCGCTCACGCGACACGAGGGGACACCTCGGTCGGGCGCTCGGCCGGATCGGCGATCGGCGCGCTGCCGTACCCGTCGCGGAGCGGCCTGAGGCCGCCGCCCTGCTCGAGCGAACACGGAGTCGCCTCGCGTTCGGCGTTGCGGCGGGCGGGGTCGGTGCAGAACTCACCCGCCCGGCCGGTGTGGGGCGAACGATTGAGCGGCCTTTCCATCCATCGAGCACGCGCGGTCATACTCTCTCCCGAGGCGAGACGCGTTGCGGCGGACCGACGGGCCGGGGAGTGAGCGGTGCGGGAGTGGGGAGCGCAAACACGCGCAACTGCCACCAGGTCCGCCGCCGATCGCCCACCGCGACCCATCGGGAAACGTGCGTCGGCTGGTTTCCGGACTCAGGAGCGATCCGAGGTGATCTCGAATCGGCGCGGCACCTTCCCGGATGGCGATCCATCCAGTGGCTCAAGCCGCGCTCTGCGCTCCATTACCGTTGCGGGGGCAGTGTCGGGATCTCACCGACTTCCCAATTCTCCAACCCGAAAGCCGGGTCGGCACCGAACGCGCGCCAAGTCTAGCGGATTCATTCCGGCGTTGACGACCCCAGAAGATCGGCTGTCGCGAACTCGCCATCGAAGGTCGCAACGGTCCGGCCCCGGACGTCGCCGGCGCGCTTGCACGCGACGGCGGTCGGTCGTTAACCCCGTTTCGGTGGTGCCGCCGTTACAACGTAGAGTGGACCTTCCACGCGTACCCACAGGGAGTTCTCGCCGTGACAGCAATGCTCCGACGCTCGATCGCCGCCGCGTGCACCTGCACCGGTGCTTGCCTCGTGGCCGCACCGGTCGCGCTGGCCGCCGACCTGCCGGCCGACCTGCACATTGACCGGGTGACCGTCTACCGCGGCGCGGCACTCGTGACACGGACGGGCGAGGTCGAGATCCCCGCCGGGTCGCACCGGCTCGTCATCAAGGGATTGCCCGCGTCGGTCGACTCCGAGTCGCTCCGGGTCGCCGTCGATAACCCGACGGTGCGTCTCGGCGGGGTCGAGATCGAGAAGATCAACGAAGGAAAGTTCGTGTCGGAGGCCGAACGGGAACTGAGGCGCAAGCTCGAGGACGCGGGCGACCGGCGCCAGATGGTCGCGGACGACATCCAGACCGCACAGACCCAGCTCAAGCTCCTCGACTCGCTCGCCGCCAACCCCGCCGGCAGCCCGACCCGGGCGAGCGTCGACGGCACGAACCTGGGTGCGGTGCTGACGACGCTCGCGGTGAGTTCGGGCGCCGCTCACCGGCGCGTGCGCGAGGCGAACCTGCAGCTGCGTGCCCTCGACCGGGAGATCGAGAAGCTGAAGGCCGACCTTGCCAAGGTCGCCACGCAAAGCAAGCAGAGCACCGAGATCCATACCGCGATCGAGGCGAGCGTCGCCTCGACCTCGAAGGTCTCCGTGACCTACGCCGTCGGCGATGCCGGCTGGACGTGGATCTACGAAGCGCGGCTCGACACCAAGACCAAGCGCATGAGCCTCGAGCGGCAGGGCCAGGTGAAGCAGGGCAGCGGCGAGGACTGGAAGAACGTCGAGATCACGCTCACGACCGCGCAGCCCGAAGAGGACGTGGCGACGCCCGTGGTCGGCTCGGAGTTTCTCGACCTCGCGGTGCCCGAGCCGCCCGCGCGCATGCTGGCGGGCAAGCGCATGCAGGGCGTGGCGGCGGCAATCTCGGCGCCGCCGCCGGCCGATTCCGCCCAGGAGATCGTCGTCACGGCGCAGAAGCGCCAGGCGCGCGAGGTTGCCACCGACTACATGGTCGACTACCAGCTCCCCGGGCGCGTGACGGTGCTCGCGGATCGCGGGCCGCGCCTCTACCCGATCGCGAGCGATGCGTTCGACGTCGACCTCGTCGCGCGCGTCGTGCCGGCCGCAAGCCATGCCGCACACCTCGAGGCCGCGTTCAAGTTCGACCGCGACGTGCCGCTCGAAAGCGGCCGGCTGCAGCTCTACCGCGATGGCGCATTCGTGGGGGAGGCTGACTCGAAGTCGTTCCTGCCGGGCGCCGAGGTCCGCATGCCCTTTGGCGCCGACCAGCGGGTCCGCGTGCAGGTGCACGACGAGGCGGCGCAGTCCGCGCAGCGCGGCGTCATCGCCAAGCAGAACATCCAGGAGACGCGACGCCGCTACGAGGTCACCAACTACCACCCGACGCCGATCCAGGTGGAAGTCGTCGACCGGCTCCCGGTCAGCCGGCACGCCGACGTGAAGGTGGAGGTCCTCAAGGGCGCGACGGAGCCGACCACGAAGGACCTCGACGGCAAGGCCGGGGTCCTCCTGTGGAAGTTCACCGCCGCGCCGCAGAAGGCCGTGATCGTGCGTCAGTACTACTCCGTGCAGTCGCCGCGCGACCGCGTTCTCGATACGACGGACTCCAACGAGTCCGAGTGACTCCGCGCCTTCCGATTGCCACGGAGCCAGCGGAACTTGCCTCTGCGCAGCGTCCGGGGGGTTGCCTCCCGGACGCCACCGGCTGCCGTCGGATCGTCTCCCGCCACTTCGATGTCGCTCGTGGGATCGACGGCACCCTGGCCGGCGCGATGTGCCGCGGCGATTGACGTTGCACCGCGCCCGATCGGGTCGACGGCCGATCGCATGAACCCCGAACATGTGGTATTTACGGTGGAGTTTGCGGTCTCAGACCCTGGAGCGTCCGTATGCTGACATCCTTCTTGCTCAACGGTGCCGCGACGACCCTGGATGCGGACCCGGCCATGCCACTCCTCTGGGCCATCCGGGAGATCGCGGGCCTGCACGGCACCAAGTTCGGCTGCGGCATGGCGCTGTGCGGCG
>CAYNCY010000095.1:0-10085 GCA_964395195.1 uncultured Steroidobacteraceae bacterium | reverse complement strand
GAGCGCTGGGCCGGGGTGTCCGTCAGCCGAGGTCATTGCGTTGCCGCCCGGAGCGGCATGCAGGCCCCGGGGGACGTGAGATCGCTCCTGGCAGGGGGCATTGCTAGACTGCGTCTCACTACGCAAGCGTATGCGCTCGGATGGTCCCGCGTCCACTCGCGATACGCCCGACTGACGAGGAGCGGTCCATGACCGACAGAGGCGCCTTCCGACCCCCCTGGTTCGACCCCGCGATGCCGAGGCGCGAGGACTCGGTGCTGAAGGCGATGCTCGATGAGCGCGCTTCCCTCTACCCGGACCGACGGATCGCACTCTTTGCGGACGGTTCGGAATGGACGTACGGGGCGTACCGCGAGCGGGTCCGCGCGACGGCCGCGGCGCTGCAGCAGCTCGGCGTCCGGAAGGGCGACCGCGTGCTCGCCTGGCTCCCGAACGGCGAGGCCATGGTGCGGGCGTGGTTTGCGATCAACTACCTGGGCGCCATCTTCGTGCCGCTCAACACCGCCTACCGCGGACAGGTCCTTGCCCACACCGTGAACCTGAGCCGCGCACGCCTGATGCTCGTGCACGGCGATCTCCTGCCGCGCCTGGCAGGGCTCGGGCTCACCTCGCTCGAACAGATCGTCGCACTCGGCGCGCACGACAAGGCGACGGTGCCCTTCGAGGTCCTGGGTGCGGAGGCGCTCGAGGGAGATGCGGCGACCCTCGTGGAGGGCCCGCCCACGCAGCCCTGGGACATCCAGTCGATCATCTTTACGTCCGGTACCACCGGGCCCTCGAAGGGCGTGCTCTCTCCGTACCTGCAGCTCTACACGACCGCGGTCGTCAACTACGGCTATCTCGGCGACGGCGAGACGGTGCTCATCAACCTGCCGATGTTCCACGTCGGCGGCACGAGTCCGCTGTACGCCGCGCTCGTGCGGGCGGGCGCGTTCTACATCGTCGATGGCTTCGACACGGCGAAGTTCTGGGACCAGGTGCGGCGAAGCGGCTGCACCACCACCTCGGGACTGATTGGCGTGATGGGGCCCTTCCTCGCACGCGCCGAGCCCAGGCCCGATGATCGCGACAACCCGCTGCGCTACATCACGATGATCCCGCTCAACGAGCAGACGATTCCGCTCGGCGAGCGCTTCGGTTTCGATCACGTCACGGGCTTCAACATGACCGAGGTGTCGACGCCGTTGATCAGCGACGTTAACGCCAAGGTACCCGGCACCTGCGGCAAGCCGAGGAGCGGCTCGATCTGCCGGGTGGTCGATGAGAATGACCTCGAGGTGCCGCTCGGGACGCCGGGCGAGCTCATCGTCCGCACGGAGCTCCCGTGGACATTGAATGCCGGCTACGACGGCATGCCGGAGGCGACCGCGCTCGCGTGGCGAAACGGCTGGTTCCACACCGGGGATGTCTTCCGGCAGGACGAGGCGGGCAACTACTACTTCGTCGATCGCCTCAAGGACACGATTCGCCGGCGAGGCGAGAATATTTCCTCGATGGAGGTCGAGGCCGCGGTTCGCGGCCATCCGGCCGTCGAGGAGGTCGTCGCGATCGGCGTGCCGGGTGACGGCGCCGAGGAGGAAGTGCTGATCGCGGTCGTGGTGCGGCGGGAGTCACGCCTCGACCCTGTCGAGCTCACCGAATTCCTGGTGCCACGGCTGCCGTACTTCATGGTGCCGCGCTACGTTCGGATCGTCGATGCGGTGCCGAAGACCGACACCAACAAGCAGCGCAAGGTCGTCTTTCGCGACGCCGGGATCACGGCGGACACGTGGGACCGCGAGGCGGCGGGAATTCGTCTCAAGCGCGAGCGCCTCTAGCCGGCGGGGCGCCTGCCCCGTCGCAGCCGGAGCACAAAAAAGGCCGGGCGAGTTTCCTCGCCCGGCCTCTTGCTATCGATCGATCGCGTCAGAACTTCGTCGTGAACTCCGCACCGAAGGTACGCGGCGCACCGAACGAGGAGATCTCATCGCCCAGGATCGCGATGATGCTCGTGCGGTAATCGGTGCCCGTGAGGTTCTTGCCCCACAGCGATACCTGCCACGGACGGTCGGGCGGCGCCAGCGTCAGGCGCGCATCGAGCAAGCCGTAGCCGTCTTCCCACGTGTAGTTGTCCGGCGCCCAGTACATCTTGCCCTGGTGCTTGTAGCTCGCGAAGAACCGGAGCGCATCCGGCCAGGAGCCGACACTCGTCTTGGTCTCGATGCCGCCGCTGATCTGGTTCTTCGGCGTGCGCTGCAGCTGGTGACCCGTGTCGACCACGCCGTTCGCGTCAATGAAGTCCTCGTACTTGGCCGACACGTAGCTCGCGTTCAGGAACGCGCGCACCGCGTGGGTCGCCTGGATCGTGAACTCGGTCTCGACACCGCGGATCTTTGCGGACGAGGCGTTGTTGACGATGTTGCAGAGGCAGCTACCGCTCGTCTGCTCGACCTGCAGCTTCTTGTATTCCTCATCGAAGATCGCCGTGTTCCAGCGCGCCCGACCATCGAGGAAGGTCCACTTGATGCCAAGCTCGTAGTTGTTGACGGTCTCAGGCTCGTACGGCGTCGCGGCAACCGCCCCGCTGGCCGCGTCGTTCTCGAAGCCGCCACCCTTGTAGCCGGTCGCGAACTTGAGGTACGTCAGCACGTCCGTCGAGGGCGTCCAGCTCAACGTCGCCTGCGGCGTGAACTTCGACCAGGACTGGTTGTACGGCTGCGCATAGCCCGTACCCGCAACTGCCGGGTCCGTGAGCGGCGTCAGCGGGATGGTGCCGGTGGGATTCAGCGGGCAGCCATTGCTGACGTCGAAGCCCTGCTGCAGGCCCGCCTTCGAGTCGTGCGTGTAGCGGGCGCCCACGTCGAGCTTCCAGGTCTCGGCCAGCTTGAAGCCGATCTGCGCAAAAATCGCGGCGTCCTTGCTCGTGCCGGCGTCGTCCCAGTTCGACTGGCCGAAGAGGTTCGGCAGGTAAATGCTGTTACCCCAGAAGCGGTTGAACTGGTGGACGTCGATGTTCTGCACGTACGCGCCGGCGATCCAGTCGATCTTGCTCTCGGGGGAGTACGAGGAGGTCAGGCGCAGTTCCTCGGAGAGCTGGTTCACGCGCTCCTGGAAGTACACGGGCTCGGAGAACAGCAGCGGCGGATCAACGCCGTACGGGTTGTCCGGGCCGATGCCCGACTGGTCGTAGTAGGTCCGCGAGTGGCCGGTGCGCCAGCCCGTCACGCTCGTCAGCGTGATGTCGTTGCCGACGCCCTTGTCGACGCGCAGCATCGAGAACACCGACTCGTGGTAGAGGTCCTGCGGCGTAGGCTGCAAGTCGCCCGCGAAGGTCGGCCAGGTCGGGTAGCTCTGGCGGATATTGAGGCCGCCGACGATCTCGGCGACTTCCGCACGCGCGTTGCTCCACGACTGAATGCACGGTCCCGGCAGGCAGTTCGGCGAGGCGATCGGCACGCGGTTGATGCCGTTCGAGTCGTCCTTCGAGTACTCGACGAGGAAGCGCATCCGCAGGTCCGACTCGTTCGACTTGAAGAGGAGCTGGCCGCGCGCCTGCACGGAGTCCAGGTTCTCGAGGGGTACGCCGTGCGCGAGGTCGTAGGCGTAGCCGCCGTGGTCGATCGTCTGGAAGGACAGACGGCCGGCCAGCTGGTCGGTGAGGGCGCCCGTGACGTAGCCGAAAGCCTGGCGGAGGTCGTAGTTGCCGACCCCGACGGTCACGGAGCCGGAATCGGTGAAGCTCGGCTGCGCCGAGAACACGTTCACCGCGCCGCCCGACACGTTCTTGCCCATCAGCACGCCCTGCGGGCCGCGGACGAGTTCGATGCGGTCGAGATCATAGAAGTTCTGGTTCATCGTGCCCGAGCGGCTGACGTAGACGTCATCCTGGAACATCGAGACCGACTGGTCGGCGGTCGGTGCCGTGAGACGCGTGTTCATGACGCCGCGGATGTTGATTTCCTGCGCCTGTGGCGAGGTGGCGGTGAAGGACACGCCGACCGCCGAGTGGCCGAGGTCCTCGGTCGTCAGCACTTTCTGCTCGGCAATCGCGGTGCCCGAGATCGCGGAGATGGCGAGCGGCGCCGTCTGCACGGTTTCCACGCGCTTTTCAGCGGTGACGGTGACCGACTCCAGCTTGTTGCCGATATCGGCCTCGGCCGGTGGTGCGGTCTGCGCGAAGGTGGGCGCGGACAGCGCGAGCCCAACTGCGAGCGAAATGATGGACGCCGACGTCTGCAGTTTCATTGAGCCTATCCTCCGTCTGACCGTGTGTCTTTCCGCCGTCCGCGAGTTGCGCGGGTGGGCGATGTGTTACGCGCTCGCAACGCCGTCTTGTCGTCGAAACGATGCTGGTTCAGAACCCGCGAACCGGAGGCGATGAGCAACGAGGGCAGGCGCGGATCCCGAAGGTCGCGGCACGACTGCGCTCGAATCTCATCTTGGTGGCCCCCCTCCAAAATGCTCGGAACAACTCCGAGATCAGCATTGCTTTGTCACCGTCACCGCAAACCGAGCAGCGAACGGTTATCACTTGCACTACAAGACGCTCTCAGGCTACCCCAGCCGCTTGCGTTGCGCAACACCAACACGCGACCGCGCTGCGGCATGGCGTGCTAGCGGGAGGCCTCCGTTCGAAAGCGATCGCTATACGGCGAAAGCCCCGTCATGTGGAAAAAGCCCGCCGGAGCGGCACAGACGGCCGGAATCGACCGTAGCGCCAACGCAACAGTTGCGTCGGTGCCCGCCCGCGTGTGCGGTGCCGTGGGGTCCGGATCCTCGATTAGCATCGACAGGCGGACATTCGGTCGCCCGTCGATCTCGATGCGCCAGCTCGCGGCGTCCCGCCGCTCGGCGCCGTGCAGGGTCGGGTCGGCGGTCCAGGTGACCGAATGGATCATGCGGCGGTCGTCCGCGAAGATCGCTTCCCAGCGCCACTCGGTCGCCGCCACGGTGCCGGCCCGGACGGTCCCGGCGGCAATCGGCATGTCTCGGGGCGCAAGCGTGAGCCGGTGGCGCGGCTCGATCGAGCGTACGGACGTCTCGAGCTCCTTCGCGACCGCATGGAAGACCTCGGAGAAGAGGTCGCCGTACAGGGTTGCGAGCGGCCCCTTCGTGATGTCGTTGACGGCGGGGTCCGTCCCGAATCCCATGATGCCGAACACGAACTCGGGGGCCTTCATGCCAGAAGCATCGGCGATCTCGTAGCAGGCAATGGCTGACAACTGCGCGCACATGCCGGTCAGCATCACTGCGAGGCGCTCGGCGACGAACCCCGGGTTGAGCCCGAGGCCGGCGAGCGTGCTCCCGCCCTTCAGACATGCGGCCTTGAGGGGCGCGGCGTAGGCCGTGCCGTGCGCCTCCGGGTAGTGAAACCCGGCGGTCGAGATGACGTTGCAGCCCTCGCCCAGGAGCCGGATCACTTCCTCGCTTTCGCGCGTGTAGGGCGCACTGATGCGAGGCGTGTGGATGACGACATCGGGCTTGAGCGCCAGGATGTCCTCGATGCGGTTCGTCGCGAGCACGCCCGTGGCCGGGCGACGCGCAATCTCGCCCGCATCCCGGCCGACCTTGTCCTTGCCGTAGACGTAGACCCCCACGAGCTCGAGGTCCTCGTGGTCGATGACCCGCCGAAGCGCGGTGCGCCCCATGGCGCCCGTCGCCCATTGCACGACGCGAAACATGGGCGTCCTCCCGCTCAGCCGGCTTTCGGGGGCCAGGGAAAGAAGCCGCTGGTCCGACGGATGTAGTCCGCGTACTCCGGCCGCGCGCGCGACATCCGCTTCTCGAGGAGGCGCTTGCCCGTGACGTTGACGAGGAAGTGGGTCATTGCGAGTGGCGCGAACACGGTCAGGAGTCCGATCCAGTTGTCACACGCGATGACGAAGAGTCCCCACCAGAGGCATGCATTCCCGAAATAATTCGGGTGACGCGTGTAGCGCCACAGGCCGGTGTCGAGGATCTGGCCGCGCTTGGCGGGATCGGCCTTGAAGCGCGCGAGCTGGCGATCGGAGATCGCCTCGAACAGGAAGCCGATCAGCCAGAGCACCGTACCGATGGCGGCCGGAATGCCGAGCGTCGGCGGCTCGACGAGGTACTCCGCCACCTGCACCGGCATCGAGATCAGCCAGATGAGCGTGCCCTGCAGGACAAAGACCTTCATCAGTACCTGTACCTGCAGGTTGGTCGTGTAGTGCCTGCGAAACGCCGCCGTGTAGCGCGGGTCCTCGCCCTTGCCGTGGTTGCGGATCCAGAGGTAGATGCCGAGCCTGAGTGCCCACGCGAGGGTCAGCACGGTGACGAGTATCCGCCGCGCCGGGATCCCGGCGTCGCTCGAGAGGAGGTAGCTGACCGCGGCGACGACGCCGAAGCCCGGTCCCCAGAAGATGTCGATGATGCTCATGTCGGTGATCAGGATGCTGATCAGCCACAGGATCAGCATGCACGCGGCGATCACGGCTGCCGTGACTCCGATGTTCAGCAGGAAGCCGGGGGCGAGGGCGGTGAACATCAGAGCGCTCCTGGAGTCGACTGAAAGAGATCGTTGAAGGACGCGAGTGCGTCGGGATACTCCCGCGCGTCCTTCATGTCGAGGATGCGCTCGAGGTCCTGCTCGATGCGTTCGGGTGTCACGGCGCCGGCCTCGCGGTAGGCGTGGCCCTTGCCCTCGGTCATCACCGCGCGCCGGAAGGCGCCTTTGCCCGCGACGATGACCTGGCCGTTGACCCGGGTCTGCGCGCTCACGAGGTAGGTGACCATCGGGGCGACGAGCTCCGGGGGCAGCGTCGCCTGCATCTCGGCGCTCGAGTGCTGCACGGTCATCTTCGTGGTCGCGTACGGCGCGATCGCGTTGACGAGGACTCCGCGGAGGCTCCCTTCGGTCGCAAGCGAACGCGTGAGCCCGATGAGCGCCGACTTCGCCGCCGAGTAGGCCGAGAGCCCGTGGAGTGCGTGCAGGCCGGCGGAGGACGTCGACGTCACGATCCGTCCGTAGCCGGCCTGCTTCATGCGTCCGAACGCGGCATGCGTCGGGTAGACGGTCCCGTAGAAGTTGATGTCGAATATCCGGCGGAACTCCTCGACGCTGATCTTCTGGAACGACGCATGCTGGTCGACACCGGCGTTGTTCACGAGGATGTCGAGCCGTCCCCACAGGGAGAGCGCTTCGCCGACCATGCGCTCGCCGCAGGCAGGGTCGAGCACGTCCTCGAAATTGGGCGCCGCTACGCCACCGGCATCGCGGATGGCCTGCACGGTCCGCTCCGCGCTCGTGGCTCCGGCCGCATCGGTCGGGTGACGACGGTTGTTGACGAGCACCTTCACGCCGCGCGCCGCGAGGTGCTGCGCATAGGCGCGGCCGAGGCCGTTCCCGGCACCCGTGACGATCGCCACGCGATTGGTGAAGTCGATCATGTCGTTCTCACCGCGGAGGCCCGCAGTCGCGAGTCCGTGGCTCAGTGGCCGGCAGCCGGGAGGTCCGCGCCCATCGCGTGCAGGAGCTGCGCGCGGTCGTAGTACTCGCGCCAGACGCGCACGTGCCCGTTCTCGATCTCGAGCACGCCGACGACCGGCACGGTTCCCGCGTGTCCCTTGTAGTCGAAGTCATCGACCCGCTCGATGAACACGCGACCGTCGATGATGCCGATGTGCGCAACCTTGAGTTCGATGCGGCGGATGCCGGCGCCGAGGGCCGTGATGCGCTCACGGATTGCGGCTTTGCCGACCACCGGCTCCACCATCATGCTGTGCAGGACGCCGTCATCGCTGAACAGGTCGACGACCTTCGCCCAGTCGAGCGTGTCCCAGGCACGGATCATTTCCTTGGCCGTCTTGAGCTTTTGCGCATCGGTGTCGGCATGCGCCGGGATCGTGGCGGTCATGAGGATCAGTCCCCCTGCGAGAATGAGCGCGATGGAGCGAAAGCCTGCTTGCATGTCGATACCTCCCGAATCGGTCTTATAATACCAGTGACTCCTCCCTATCCCACAGCAATGCGGACCGTTTTACAACTACCGCACTGCAACGCCGGAGACTGACCGATGAGCCAATCGACCACCGACCGGGATGCCGCCCTCGAAGGCGTGATCGCGCGGGATGCCAACCGCGCGGTCCTGAGCGCCTACGCGCGCGGCATCGACCGGGCGGATGCAGAGCTCTCGAAGTCCTGCTACCACGTGGACGCGATCGAGGAGCACGGCGGAAACTTCACCGGCAACGCCCACGATTATGTCGATCAGGCGATGCCGCGGGTCCGGGGCATGGGGGTCATGCAGCACCTGCTCGGCACGAGCCATATCGATATTGATGGCGACACCGCCTACGTCGAGACCTACGTATGGACCTTTGCGCGTTTCAAGGACAAAGGCGCGGACGTCGACACGTTCACGGGCGGGCGCCTGATCGACCGCTTCGAGCGGCGCAAGGGCGTCTGGAAGATCGCGCACCGGCGCACCGTGTTCGACTGGAACCGCGACACCCCGAGTCACGAGGGCTGGTGCATCGGGTACTTCAATCCGGCGACCGCCGGCATGCGAATGGGCCGAGAGGACTCCCGGGATCCGTCGTACGAGCGCTTCTAGCCGGCGGCGAATAGCGCGGGCAGGTCCCGGCGCAGCACCTTGCCGAGGGAGTTGCGCGGGAGCTCCGCGGCGATGCTGAGTTTCTCGGGCAACTTGAACGTCGCGACGTCGAGCGCGCGCAGGAACTCGATGACGCTCTCGAGCGTGACGGTCTGGCCCGGCTTCGGCACGGCGACGAGCCCGACTCGTTCACCCAGAATCGGGTCCGGAACCGCGCAGAAAGCCGCCTCGCGGATGCCAGGGTGTCCCTCGACCATGGCGTCGAGCTCGGCCGGGGAAATCTTCATGCCGCCGCGGATGATGATGTCCTTGGCGCGGCCGATGAAGCGGTAGTAGGGCGGCGTCGCCCCCTCTCCCGCGAGTTCGAATAAGTCGCCCGACCGGAAATATCCTTCCTCGTCGAACGAGGCCCGCGACAACTCGGGCTCGTCCCAGTAGCCGTCGAAGCGCATCGCGCCGTCGACCCTGAGCTCACCGGGACGTCCCACCGTCGTGATCTCCTCGCCCGTCTCGAGATCGACGAGGCGCGTCCGCACCTTGCGCGCGTAGCGCGTGGCCCACTCGAGGCCGGGCACGCCAAAGCGCGGGAACACCTGGGCGCGCGCGTGCGGATCCGGGAGGTCCTCGCCCGTCCCGAAGAGGGCGCAGCCCTCGTTCGAGCCGAAGATGTTGACGATCGAGATGCCGAGGCGCGTCTGCCAACCCTCGACCATCCAGGGTGCGAGCGGCGCAGAGCCGGAGCCGAGCACGCGCAGCGCCGAGATGTCGAAGGACTTCAGCACGTCCTCGTTCTTGAGGAGCTGCGAGAGGATCGCGGGCGGCGCGACGGTGTAGACGATGCGTTCGTTCGCGACCTGCGCGAGGAACACGCCGAGATCGAAGGGATGGTGCTGCACCAGGCGCGCGCGGCTCATGAGCCAGGGCATCACCATGCCGCCGATCGAGGCCGTGTTGATCATCGGGAACGGATTCAGGATGGCCTCGCCCGGACCGACCCGGCCGATCTCGGAGCATGCTTCGCCGTTGGCGATCCAGTGGTTGTGATGGCGGGGCACGCCCTTCGGCCGCGCCTCGGTCCCTGACGTCCAGCAGAGAGTCAGCGTGTCGTTGGCATCGATCGTGAGTGCCGACAGGTAATCGCGCAGCATCGTCGGCGCTGACGGCGGCGCTTCAGCTCCGCTCGGCACGAATCCGATCGCGGGGTCGCCGCCGACGACGAGCACGTGCTTGAGCGAGGGAATCGAGCGACGCAGCTCCAGGAACCGCTCGACGAAAGCGGCGTCGCGCACCCGCTCGACCGTGATCGCAACCCGGGCGCCGGACTTCGCTAGGAGGAACGAGAGCTCGTGCGCACGAAACTGGATCGCGATCGGGCAGAACACGAGCCCGAGGCGCGCGCAGGCGAGGAAGACGACGGCTGCCTCGGCGATGTTCGGGAGCTGCACCCCGACGACGTCGTCCTTGCGGCAGCCGAGCGCGAGCAAGAGCGCCGCGAGCCGGTCGACTTCCCGATCGAGTTCGCCGAAGGTG
>CAYNCY010000094.1:0-10100 GCA_964395195.1 uncultured Steroidobacteraceae bacterium | reverse complement strand
TCGGTGTCGCTCGTGCTCGCCGACCTCCTCAAGCAGGCCGGTCTCCCGGATGGCGTGTTCAGCGTCGTGCAGGGCGACAAGGTCGCGGTCGATGCGATCCTCGACCACCCCGGCATCGCCGCGGTCAGTTTCGTGGGCTCGACGCCGATCGCTCGCTACATCCACGCCCGCGCGACCCAGCACGGCAAGCGCGTGCAGGCGCTGGGTGGCGCGAAGAACCACGCCGTCATCATGCCGGACGCCGACCTCGATGCCGCGACCGAGGCGCTGGTTGGCGCCGCGTACGGCTCGGCCGGCGAGCGCTGCATGGCGATCTCGGTGGCGGTCGCGGTGGGCGAGGGCACGGCCGATGCACTGGTCGGGCGCCTGAAGACGCGCATCGGCGCGCTCAAGGTCGGCGCCCCGGACGCCGCCGGGACCGACATGGGTCCGCTCGTCAACGATGCGGCGCGCGAGCGCGTGCAGGGCTACATCGACTCGGGCGTCAAGGAAGGCGCGGCGCTCGTGCTCGATGGCCGCGGCGTCAGCGTGCCCGGCGCTGAGCGCGGCTTCTACGTGGGACCGACGCTGTTCGATCAGGTGCGCCCGGACATGCGCATCTACCGCGAGGAGATTTTCGGGCCCGTGCTCGCCGTGGTCCGCGTCGCCGACTACGCGGCGGCCCTCAAGCTCGTCAACAGCCACGAGTTCGCGAACGGCGCGGCGGTGTTCACGCGCAGCGGCGCCGTTGCCCACGCCTTCGCGCGCGACGTCGAGATCGGCATGGTCGGCATCAACGTGCCGATCCCGGTGCCGATGGCCTTCCACAGCTTCGGCGGCTGGCGCAGTTCCCTGTTCGGCGATCATCACATGCACGGCCCCGAAGGCGTGCGCTTCTACACGCGGCTCAAGGCCGTGACGCAGCGCTGGCCGGAGCCGGACGCGGTGCGCGCGGACTTCTCGATGCCGACCATGAAGTAATAGCGGGCAACCGATTCGGAATGAGCCACCGGCCGATGCCGGTGATAGTGTCCGCATCCGGAACGGGCGCGCCATCGCGCGCCGCCGGCCCGGATGCGCGACACTTGCATGCGCCCGGGCTCAACTGCCACGGAGCCGACCTCGCATGAATCGATCGCTGTTGAAGGTCCTTACCCTCGGTGCGGCCATTGCCGCCCTTCCTGCCGGCGCGCGCGCCGAGCCCGCGGCGACGGCCGCGGAACCCGGCAAGCTCGAGGACGTCGTCGTGACGGCCGAGCGGCGCGAGGAGTCGGCGCAGCGCATCGGCCTCGCCATCTCGGTCCTGTCCCCGAGCACCCTGACCGAGGCGGGCGTCGACAAGGTCAACGGCCTTGCCAACCTGACGCCGAGCCTCGAGGTGGAGCCCGCGTTCTCGAGCGGCCAGCCGCAGTACCGCCTGCGCGGCGTCGGCTTCATCGACTACACCTCGAACAACACCGCCGCCGTCGGCGTCAATGTCGACGAGGTGCCGCTGCCGTTCCCGATCCAGACGCAAGGACAGCTCTTCGACATCGCGCGCGTCGAGGTGCTGCGCGGCCCGCAGGGCACGCTCTACGGCCTCAACACCACGGGTGGCGCGGTCAACTTCATCACCAACGGCCCGACCGCGGACACGCAGGCAGGCGTCAGCGCGGATTTCGGCTCGTACGACGCGTTGCGCGCCGAAGGGTACGTCTCGGGGAGCCTGGGCGGTGACTTCACCGGACGCCTCTCCCTCGCAACCGAGCAGGGCGGTGCCTGGCAGCGCAACCGCCTCACCGGCCAGTCGCTCGGCGACAAGGACAAGATCGCGGGCCGCGCGCAGATCGAGTGGGCGCCGTCGGCGACGACGCGCGTGCGCCTGACGGTGCACTCGGCGACCGACCAGTCGGATGCCTACGGCACGCAGCTGATCGCCCCGTTCCCCTCGCCCGGTGGCGCGCCGGTGATCCCGGCCGACACGAACCCCCACTTGACCGGCTGGAGCCTGTCGCCGACGTTCGCCGCGTTCGCGGGCATTGCGCCCGATGCGAAGCCCGGCGTCGACAACGCGAACAACGGCGCGAACCTCAAGATCAACACCGACCTTGGCGGCGCGCGCTTCACGAGCATCACCGCGTACGACAAATTCACGCGGCGCGAATTCAACGACTGGGATGCCACGCAGTACCTCGAGTCGGACGTCTTCTTCCACGATGACCTGAGCGTGTTCTCGCAGGAGGTCCGGCTGGCCTCGACGGGCGCTGGGCCGCTCGGCTGGCTGGTCGGTGCGTTCTACGCCGATGACAAGCTCGAGGAGCACTTCTTCGGCGACTTCACGCAGATCTACGGCGCGAGCGCAGTGACCTCGTACCGCCAGAACAGCAAGACCTATGGCGCCTTCGGGCAGGTCAGCTACCAGTTCACGGATCAACTGAAGGGTACCCTTGGGCTGCGCCCCAACCGCGAGACGCGCGATCTCATCGATCTCGTGACCATCTTCGGCGGCGGCGTCTACCCGCCTGGCCCCGAGAGCAAGTCGATCTCGAACGACAGCCTCTCGGGCAAGGCCGAGCTCGACTTCGCCGTCAACCCGGGCACGCTCCTCTACGGCAGCGTGAGCCGCGGCGTGAAGTCGGGTGGCTTTACCGCGCACAACCTCACGAGCGACGACCCGCCGTTCAAGCCGGAGACCCTGCTTGCCTACGAGCTCGGCATCAAGGCGGATGTGACGCGCTCGCTGCGTGTCAACGCCTCGGCCTTCTACTACGACTACCGCGACCAGCAGGTGCTCTCCAAGTTCCTGACCGTGACCGGCTACATCGGCTCGTTCATCAACGCGCCGAAGTCGCACATCGAGGGCGGCGAGGTCGAGCTCACCTGGGAGCCCGGCAACGGCTTCGAGCTCACTCAGTACGCGGGCTACAAGACGGGCAAGTTCGACGCGACCGTCACCAACAGCAGCGACGTCGACTTCAACGGCAAGGACATCGACTTCCCGAAGACCAGCTACGGCGGCACGGTTGCCTACGGCTGGCCGGTCGGGGGGCTGTGGCTGCGCGCCGCCGCGAACTACAGCTACCACGACAAGTACGACCAGCTGTTCCTGCTTGAGAACGTGGACGCGAGCGCGCACGTGATCGGCCAGCCGCAGTTCCAGATCGACTCGTACTGGCTCGCAAACGCGAGCCTCGAGCTCAGCGCCGCGCCGAATGGCCGCTGGGCGGTGTCGCTGTGGGCACACAACCTCACCAACCAGAAGTACTACCTGACCAAGAACTTCTTCCTGCCGAATGACAACATCGGCGCGGCCGGGGAGCCGACGACGATCGGCATCCACCTCGACTGGAAGCTCTGAGGCAGTCCCAAGGACACGTCCATGCGCAAGGTACTGCTCGTCGTCCTCGGCATCGTTCTCGTGCTGGTCGCGGCCGCGTGGCTGAAGCTGCGCGGCCCCGAGATTCCCTACGCGGACCTCGAGGCGAAGTACGCGGGCACGGGGTCGGGGTACGCCGACCTCGGCGCCGGGCTGCGCGTTCACTACCAGGCGAGCGGCCTGCCGGGCGCACCCGTCGTGGTGCTCCTGCACGGCTACGGCGATTCGTTCACGGCGTGGGAGCACTGGGCGCCGGTGCTCGCGACCAGCTACCGCGTGATCGCGCTCGACCTGCCCGGTCACGGCCTCACGCGCGCGCCCGAGGGCTACGCGCTTTCGGGCGCCGGGCTTGCCGGCGTCGTCGAGGACTTCGCCAGGGTCCAGGGCCTCAAGGCCTTCGCGCTCGCCGGCAACTCGATGGGCGGAGGCGTCGCGTGGAACTACGCGCTCCAGCACCCCGAGCGCCTGACGGCGCTCGTGCTCGTCGATGCGGCCGGATGGCCGCAGCAGGCCAGGGGGCCCGCGTCACTCGCGTTCAAGATCCTCCAGTACCCGATCGGCCGCTGGTTCCTCGCGCACATCGACAACCGGCCGCTGATCGAGTCGGGGCTCAAGGGCGATGTCTACGACCCCACGGTGATCACCCCGGCCTACATCGACCGCTGGGCCGAGTTCCAGCGGGCGCCGGGGCACCGCGCGATCCTGATGGGCGCCATTCTCGGCGGTTTCGGCACGGCCACCGCCCAGGGCCTCGCGGCCATCCACGTGCCGACACTGGTGCTGCACGGCGAGGACGATCACATGATCCCGCTCGCGGACGGTCGCGCCTTCGCTGCCGCGATCCCGGACGCGACGCTGATCACCTACCCCAAGGTCGGTCACCTGCCGCAGGTCGAGAACCCGGAACGCTCGGCGGCGGACGTCGCCGCCTTCCTTGCCCGGCATCCACCCGCGCCCTAGGCGCGCGGGCTTCCTTCGCTCAGGGCGCCGGGCGCCGGGCGCGGTCGGTCGCGCGCTGCGCCTCGTCGGGCCTTCCGAGCGCGGCGTACGCGCGAGCGAGCACCCGGTTGAGCGGTACGCCATCGGACTCGAACGCGCGGCGCGCCTCGAGGAGCGGAAGTGCCACCGACCACTCCTCCGCCCGGATCAGGCTGTCAAGGTTGAGCTGCAGGAAGAGGTCGCGCTGTGCGTGACTGCCCCCGATGTCGACGAGGCGCTCGAGCGCCGGGTGCAGCCCGCGGTGCGCCGCGCGCGCATCGCCCCGGGCGTGCGCGATGAGTCCTTCGGCCGCCGGTAGCGCGACCTCCGACCAGACCGCGCGATCGCCCGGCGGCGCATCGAGCGCGCGTCGGCGGATCGCCGCGAGGAGTTCACTGGCCTCGGGGCGCCCAGCGCGCGCGAGCCCGTAGAGGTACTGGAGCGACAGGAACGGCTGCACCGTGTCGGCGCGCCGGACGATCAGGTGCGAGCCGAGCTCGTGCCAGCGTTCGCCCACAGCACCGCCCGCGAGTTCGATGCGCGCCAGGAGCGACACTGCGCCGACCTGGTCCTGCGAGTAGCTCTTGTCGCGCGCCCAGACATGCCGATCGTAGATCCCGAGAGCCTCCTCGAGCCGCCCCTCGGTGATGAGGAAGAGCGCCAGGTGCCACCAGAGGTGGGTGTCCATGAACGACGTGAGGCGCGTCCAGCCGCCCGCGGCGCCGGTCAGGAAGCCGATGCCCTCGTGGGTCCGTCCCTCGCCCAGCATCACGTGCGCGAGCGCGTGCTCGGCCCAGGGCTCCTTGGGCTGCATGCGAAGCGCGTGGCGCGCCGCCGCCTCGGCCTCCGGCAGCCGGTGGCACTGCTCGTAGGCGAAGGCGAGCATGCCGTGGAGCGCCGCGACGTCGGCCGCGTGCGGGAGTGCCTCGACCGCGACCCGCAGCATCTCGCCAGCGCGACCGCGGCAGAAGTTGAAGTACTGGTGGAGCTTGAGCGCCGCGAGGTCGCGGGGAGCGAGCGCAAGGATCGCGTCCGCATGCCTAAGCGCCGCGTCGATGTCATCCCGCGCCCACGCCTTCAGCACCTCGACGGCGAGCTGCTCGCGCGGCGTCGCGCCACCCGCCGCGTGCTGGGCGCGCGCGAGGTAGGGCGCCGTGGCGCGCGGCGCGGCAGGGGACTCGAGGAACATGCAGACCCAGCCCGCATAGGCATTCGCGAGGCAGGAACCGGGATCGGAGTCCGCCGCGGCGACGACGTTGACGAGTCGCTGCTCGTAGCCGAGGAAGCCGCCGACGAAGTCGTCGATCGCCGCGAGCGTCGCCGCGCCCTCGCCAGTGACCGGGTTGCCGAGGTAGTCCTGCCGCACGGGCGGCTCAGGACGATGGCAGCAGGCAGATGCCGCCGATGATCGCCGCGAGGCAGCCCCACTGCAGCCGGCTGATCCGCTCCTTGAGCACGATCGCCGCGAACACCAGCGTCACGACGGGATAGGCGCCGGTCAGCGGCGTCACGATCGAGATGGGACCGAAGCGGCTCGCGATCAGGACGCCAAGGTCGCCGCCCGCCATCATCAGCATCGGCACGAGCGCCCGCGTCCAGGCATGCATCGAGTGCACGCCGGCGCGCCCCTTGATGAGCCCGAACGTGCCGAGGGTGAGCGCGCCGCCCATCAGGCTCGCGAGCGCCATGTTCTCGGTGCTCGCCTCCGGGAGGCCGTAGGTGTACTTGACGATCGTCTGGGCGCTCGCCCAGCAGACGAGCGCCCCGAACGAGAGCGGGATCCAGCGCCGGCCGATGATCCGGGCATCGCCGTTGGCCGGCGAGTAGGACAGGCCAATGCAGCCCGTGATCACCACCACCACGGCGCCGTACTGGAGCGCACTCAGCTGCTCGTCGAGGAAGATCCGCGCGAACACGACCACGAGGGCGGGGTAGGCGGCCGAGAGCGTCCCGACAATCGTGATGGGGCCGGCGATGATCGACTCGAAGTAGAGGATCCAGCCCGTGCCGTCGAGCAGGTACGCGAAGACGCCGAGCGCAAGGAATTTATGGCCGTCGGGCGCGAGGAGCGAGGGATGATCGCTCAACGCCCAGTACGGGATGAAGAAGAGCGCGCGCGCAACGATGAAATAAAGGCAAAACCGCGCCGGCGCGACCTCGCCGATCCACTTCTTCACGAACCCCTGGCCGAGTCCGTACAGGAGCACGGCGATCAGCGACGGCGTCAGCCAGACGAGCAGCGGGGTGTGCGGTGCGAGTGGAGCGTCCATCCGGCATTGTCGCAAAGCCCTGTGGACGACGCTACCGGGCGCGCGCCCGCTTCGGGCATGATGGCGACCCATCTTCGTGGCGGGGCGGTTTCGTGGAAAAGATTCTGGTCGGCGGCGCGTGGCTCGAGGCACTTGCGACCGAAGGGCGGACCATCGAGAACCCCGCGACGCTCGCTGCGCTCGGGACGGTGCCCGAGTGCGGTGCGGCCGACGTCGAGCGGGCGGTCCTCGCCGCGCGGCGCGCGCAGCGCGACTGGTGGAAGGTGCCGGGCGTCGACAAGGCGCGGCTGCTGCGGGGCATCGGCGCGCGCATCCGCGCGCTCGAGCACGAGCTCAGCCACCTCATGTGCCTCGAGACCGGCAAGCCCCTGTGCGAGGCCATCGACTGCATCGACTGGGTCGCCGCGTGCTTCGAGTACTACGGCGAGGTCGCGCGCTCGAGCTACGGGAACTCCATTCCGCCCGTCGCCGCCCACCAGTTCAACTTCACGGTCAAGGAGCCCTTCGGCGTCGTTGCGGCGATCGTGCCCTTCAACTTTCCGCTCCTCCTGATGGCGTGGAAGGTTGCGCCCGCGATCGCCGCCGGCAACACGATCGTCGTGAAGCCCCCGCACCAGAATCCGCTCTCGAACCTCGCCCTCGCGCGCGTGTTCGAGGATCTCCCGCCCGGCGTCGTCAACGTGCTCACGGGTGGCGAGGCGACCGGAGTCGCGCTCTGCGAGCACCCGGGCATCGACATGATCGCCTTCACGGGCTCGACCGCCGTCGGGCGGCGGATCGCCGCGCGCGCGGGCGCCGACCTCAAGAAGGTCAACCTCGAGCTCGGTTCCGTCGATCCCTTCCTCGTCTTCAAGGACGCCGACCTCGATGTCGCGGCGCCGGGCGTCGTCTGGGCGCGGATGCTGAACGCGGGACAGGTGTGCACGTCCCCGAAGCGCATCTACGTCGAGGCGCCGATCGCAGCGGACTTCATCCGCCGCCTCGAGGTCGAGATCGCGGCCCTCGTCGTCGGCGATCCGCTTGATCCTGCGACGGACGTCGGTCCCCTGATCACCCGGGCGGCGGTCGAGAAGGTGGCGGCGCAGGTCAAGGCCGCGTGCGCCGAGGGCGCGACGCTCAGGTGCGGCGGCCGTCCCTTCAGCCCCGCCGGGCTCAAGGGCCACTACTTCGAGCCGACGCTCCTCACCGACGTACCGCACGGCAGCCTGCCGACGCGCGAGGAGATCTTCGGACCCGTGCTCGCCGTGACCGTTGCGAAGGATGCCGACGAAGCGATCCGCCTTGCGGATGACTCGGAGTTCGGGCTCGGCGCCTCGATCTACACCAGGGACCTCGGCGTCGCGATGCGCGCGATGGAGTTCATCAAGGCCGGAACCTTCTGGATCAACGATCCGCTCACCGACAACGACGCGGGGCCCTTCGGCGGCATGCGCCACAGCGGCATCGGCCGCGAGCTCGGCGCGGAGGGCCTCGATGCCTACCGGGAGCCCAAACACGTTCACCTCGACTACGTGATGGAACGAAAATCGTGGTGGTACCCGTACCGCAACCGGCGGCCGCCGCACGGGAGCGGCGCCGGTTGAGTCTCGCACCCGACTTCCGGCCAACGTCCTACTGGGCGGACGACGTGCCGTACCCGGCCGGCACGCCGGAGCCCGTTCCCGCGAGCGTCGACGTGCTCATCGTGGGTGCCGGCTACACGGGCCTCGCGGCCGCGCGCGAGACCGCGCTCGCCGGTCGCTCGACGCTGGTGCTCGACTCCGGCGCGATCGGCGGGGGCTGCTCGTCGAGGAACGGCGGCCAGGTGGCGTTCAGCTTCAAGCCCGAGCTCGGCGCGCTCGCCGCCCGCCACGGCGCGAGCGTCGCGCACCGGCTCTACGCCGAGGGCTTCGCCGCAATCGCGGAACTCAAGGCGCTCGCGGCGCTCCCGGGCGTCGATGTCGACTGGCGTGATGTCGGACTCTTCTACGGCGCGCACACGCGGCGCCAGTTCGAGGCGCTGAAGCGCGCGGTCGATCGGCAGCCCGCGGGCTTCGAGGTGCCGATCCGCGTGATCGAGCGCGCGGCGCTCGCGGGCGAGACCGGGAGCACGCTCTACTGCGGCGGGTTCGTCTACCCCGAGGATGCGGCCGTGCATCCGCTTCGGCTGCTCGGCGCTATCCATGAGCGCGCGGTTCGCGCGGGCGCCCGCGTCAAGGGCGGGTGCGAAGTGCTCGGCCTCGAGCGCGAGGGCGCGGGCTTTCGCGTGCAGACGGCCGCCGGTGTCGTGCGCGCACGCCAGGTGCTGCTCGCGACCAACGGCTACAGCGGGGCGCTCTCGCCCTGGCACCGGCGTCGCGTCATCCCGATCGGGAGCTACATCATCGCGACCGAAGCGCTCGACCCCACGCTCGTCGCGCGGCTCCTGCCGCACGGGCGCAACCTCGGCGACACCCGCCACGTCGTCATGTACGTGCGTCCCTCGCCGGATGGGCGGCGGATCCTGTTCGGCGGCCGAGCGGCGGCGGGGGAGACCGACACGACGCGGTGCGTGCCGCGGCTGGTCTCGATGCTGGCCGAGGTCTTTCCGGAGCTGCGCGACGTCAAGGTCAGCCGCGCGTGGATGGGGTTCGTCGCCTACACGTTCGACACGCTGCCGTACCTCGGCGCGGACGCGGACCTCTACTACTGCATGGGGTATTGCGGGCAGGGCGTGCCGACCGCGACGTACTACGGACGGCGCGTCGGCCTCAAGATGGTCGGGTCGCCGGAGGGCGCGACGGCGCTCGATGGACTTGCGTTCGAGACGCGACCCTACTACCACGGGCGGCCCTGGTTCCTGCCGCCCGCGATCCTGACGTACCGGCTGCGAGATGCGCTCGGCTGGTGAGGAGAGTGGAGCTGTGACCGCGACTTGCCCGTCCGCCCGCGCGCCCGGGCGCGTCCTCGCCAGGTCCCGCTGCAGTTGGTGCGGCGACGATCCGCTCTACGTGCGCTATCACGACACCGAGTGGGGCCGGCCGCTCAGGAACGATGAACGCCTGTTCGAGATGCTGTGCCTCGAGGGCGCGCAGGCCGGCTTGAGCTGGATCACCGTGCTGCGCAAGCGCGAGGGTTACCGGCGCGCCTTCGCGGGCTTCGACCCGGTCAAGGTCGCGCGCTTCGGTCAGAAGCGCCGCGCGGCGCTGATGCAGGACGCGGGGATCGTTCGCAACCGCCTCAAGATCGCGGCCTGCGTCACGAACGCGAAGGCCTACCTCGAGCTCAGGAAGAGCGAGGGCTCCTTCGCGCGCTACCTGTGGGGATTCGCGCCGGCCGTGCACCGCCGGCCACGCGGGCCCGGGGACATCCGCGCCACGACCCCCGAGAGCGATGCAATGAGCAAGGATCTCAGGAAGCGTGGCTTCAAGTTCGTGGGTTCGACGATCTGCTACGCGTTCATGCAGGCGGTCGGCATCGTCGATGACCACCAGGTGCACTGCTTCGTGGCGAAGCGCAGGCGCTAGCGGCTTCCTCAGCGGCGCCGCGGCACGGGTCCG
>CAYNCY010000093.1:0-10162 GCA_964395195.1 uncultured Steroidobacteraceae bacterium | reverse complement strand
GTGGGCAAACTCACGCATCGCCCGGACGATGTCGGTGACCCGCTGCACACCATCGCGCGCGCGGGAGATGGCCTCGGGAAAGTTCTCCAGAATGAAGGACGCGTCAGTGTCGCTCAGCACCGGTGGACTGGGTGGGACCGTATCGGAATCCGTCGCCGCAACGGGCTCAGCCCTCCTGGCCGCCCCTACCAGGCGTTCGAGATCCCGCCACGTCTCCGCAAGAAAGGCGACGCTGTCGCCAATGAACTGGATAGGAGTGTTGATTTCATGCGCTATGCCGGCGGCTAGCTGCCCGACGGACTCGAGTTTCTGCGACAGCCGCAGGTCGGCCTCAAGCCGCTCGCGCTGCGTCAAGTCCTCCATCACCGCGACAAAGTGTTCGAGCTCCCCCTCCGGCGTCACGACGGGTTGGATCTCGAGGGCGGTCCAGAAGGGTGTGCGGTCCTTTCGGTAGTGGAGGATTCTGGTCCGCACCGGTTGCACCGTCCGGCATTGCTCGGCGATGTATGAGACGACAGCGACATCGGTGTCCGGACCCTGCAGAACCTCGGCCGGCGGACGTCCGCGGATGTCGGCCAGACTGAACCCCGTCATTCTCTCGAACCCCCGATTCACCCACACGGTGTCACCTTTGTTATCGACGATGAGAACGGAATTCGTCGTGTGTTCGGCGACCTTCGCGAGCATTCGGATGTCGTTGCCCTGCTCCCGCAGTCGTCGCTCGACTTCCTTGAGGTGCGAGATGTCGGTGTGCACTCCAATCAGTCGTAGCGCACGCCCCCCTCCGTCCCTCTTGACTACCGTGCACCGCGTCATGAGCCAGCGCCAGGACCCGTCCTCATGGCGAACCCGTTGCTCGACCGCGCACGTATCGCGCCCCCCGGTCAACACCGCTTCGTAGGCAGCACTAACGCGGTCGCTGTCGTCAGCGTGGACGCGACGCATAACGGCGCCGATATCAGCGCCCAGGCCATCGGGACGTGCGATGCCGAGCATCGAAGCCAGCTGCGGCGAACGGGTGACCGTTTGGCTCAGAACATCCCACTCCCAGATAGCATCGCCCGACCCCTCGATCGCAAACCTCCAACGCTCCCGGCTCTCTCGTATCTCCTCCTCCGCGAGGCGAATGGCAGTGATGTCCCGAAAGGTGATGGTGACGCGAAGCCCCTCTGGCACGACGAAGCGCGATAGCCTTGCTAGATAGACAGAGCGAACGCCTAGCGAGCGAGTCTCGCATTCCAGCTCAATGGGCACCCCTTCTTCGCCGAGCAAACGCCGCACACCCCCCGCCAGCGCCTCGGCCGTCGCCTGCCCGGCGCCAGCGACAGCGGCAAGGCGGTCAAGGTAATTGCTGCCCTCTGGAGGTCGCTCGGCGAGCGTTCCGACAGTCCCTGCAAACTCTGTCCAGCTGTCGTTAGCGAGAACTATTCTCCCAGTTGCGTCAAGGACGGCAACGTGACTCGATAGAGACGATAGGACGGACTTAAGGAACGCCGCGCGCCGAACCTCATTGGCCTCGGCGCTCTTGCGCTCGTGTATGTCCGCGTTGATGCCAATCATTCTTCCACGATTGCCGTGCGGACCGCGCGGCACCACGAGCGTGGCGCGGGACAGCACCCAAAGATAACTACCGTCCACCCGTCGGATCCTGAATTCGTCGCCGAACAAGGGGGCGGCCTTGCCCTGGGTCCGTGACATCGGTGCTGCGACGCGCGCACGGTCGTCCGGGTGAATGAGAAGCGTCGCTGCAGCGCCTGTCGTCGGAGCGTCGGCTCGCGAGTACCCGAGCATCGAGTTCCAGCAGTCGCTGGTATGCAGTCGATCGGTTCTCGTATCGACGACCCAGCTGGCAATGCCAGCGTCGTCAAGAATAGCAGGCCACACGCCGCCGACCTGCCGACGGTATCGACGCGCAGCCCACAGGCTAGCAAGCGCGGCCACGCAAGCCGTCGCCGCGCCGGCGATGGCTGCGAAAACAACCGGCACCCTCAGTCGCGCTGCGCGGAGAGTCAGCGTGAGCGTGCGCTCGCCCGCGTGGGCTTGTCGGTCTGCCGCGGAGCTCGCGAATTGACAAGTTATCACCCAGCGCCTCGACAAAAAGGCCGAGCTCAGGCCGAAATCGCAGCCGGTGTTCGGAGCGAGATCGGGCGTCGCCGGCTCGGCAATGCCTACGGGCGAACTTCCGAGCTGCGGACCCGTCACGCGTCCAACCACGATGGTCTCTGTCGCGCCGAGCCCCAACGCAGCGGGTGAAAGCACTCCGGCAAGCGACTCCGTGCCGACATCCTCGACTACGCGCAACGCGGCTACGTGAGCCGCGCCGATGCCCGCTACCAGCGCGCCTAGCACGATGATGGCGACAACGAACGCAGCGGTCGCCACACCGGACGGGGGTGGCAGGACGTCGCGGGTCAGCTGTGGACGCATGCGATTAACACTCCAGGTTCCGTCATGTACGACGCCAGGACTTGGTTGCTGAACGGTCGAGTAGGAAGCGCGTGGGCTCCGTCATCAGCGCGGTGCAAGCGTCACCGCCAACGAGTCGTCCCACGGCGACTCGCAGTTGCCGCGTCAGTGGGAGGCGCGCCACTCGTGACGGTCGCTAGCGGTCGCCTTCTGCAGGGCTCGATCCGCGAGTGCAACAGCGTCTTCGATAAACGGGCGCCCTTGAGCCGCAACGAAAGGCAGCGCGTGTTCGAGCAGCTTCAGAACACCAACGATCGTGGGTAAATACACGTCTCGCTCGATCGCGCTCATCCCCGACGTCGCCTTTCGCTCCCGACGCAACTCAATGTTCAACCGCAGGCTGTCCTTCAGGGTGGCCATGTCAGATAAGGGCGCCCCAGCGCCGGCACGATTGAACAGCTCCTCGGTCGCGACCCGAACGTTCGGGTCCACGGTCAGCTGGTCGCGTAGGCTTCTGAGCGCCACAATGCATCGCTGCGGAGACATGCCGGTAGGCTGCATGACGATCCTTCGTCGAAATCGACAGTGCGCGCTCGTGTCCGGCGCAACCAATTTCCCGCAATCAGCTTGCGCGCGAGGGCCGGAGGTAGATCTAAGCGATACCCTCATTCGACGCTAGCCGATAAGCCCAGCCAACGTCACGCGGTCTCGCACATCCAAACACGTGCAAGACGAGTACTGGTCTGAGCACCGGTGGCTAGATCACGTGTGCGGTGGCGCCACACAGGGTCGACCTCAAACAAGATCACACTAAATGGGCGGACGTCGGCGTGCTCACCCCGTCTCGGGTTCTGCTGCTACGGCGCCCGCCGGTCTCAATGGGAAACTCGCCAACCCTTCACTCGGAGGTCTGCCGGCCCCCGTATCGCCGTGCAACGGTCCACGGCAGCATAGACGTTCTAGCGAGTCTCACGCCGCGCAGCGCGGTGGCGAGCAAGTCGACCGTGAGGCTGTGGAAGTGGTGAAGTGATCGCGCCAGGCCTTCAGAGCGTCCGCAGGCATCGGGCGCGCAAAATAATATCCTTGGAGCAACGTCGCGCCGATTGACCGGACCTGCTCCAGTCGCTCGGCGGTCTCGACGCCTTCGACGACCGCCTCAAAGCCAAGCTTGCGGGCCATCTGAAGCGTGGCTTCGACAATCGCGTCGCCGCCGGTGTCGAACTCGCGCATGAAAATGCCGTCGGTCTTCAAAGCGTCGACGGGCAGCTTATTGAGATAAGCGAGCGATGAGTAACCCGCTCCGAAGTCGTCTATAGCTATGCGAATTCCGATCCGCTTGATATCCAGTAGTAGCGAGCGGACTTGGTCAAGATCCTGGGCGAACACGGACTCGGTAACCTCGAGCTCGAGAGCCGAAGGGTCCAGACGGCTCTCTTCCAGGGCTAAATAGAGGCCGCTGAGAAAGCCCGCGTCCAAAAGCTGCGTGACCGACACGTTGACGGCGACGCGTGGGCAGTCGCTATCGACAATCATGCGTGCCTCGCGACACGCGCGTCGCAGAGTCCAGTTTCCGAAGGGCACCATCAGACCCGCCGATTCCGCTATTGGGATAAACGTTGCCGGTGTGATCCGTCCGAGATGCGGATCGGTCCAGCGCGCAAGCGCCTCGACCGAATGTACTTGACCCCGTGAGACGTCAACAATGGGCTGATAATGAAGCTCGAGTTGATCACCCGCGATCGCAAGCCGCAGTGAACGGATGAGTTCGCGGCGGTACTCCGCCTTTGAATTCGACGCCGCCGTAAACACGAATGCCGACGTACCTCCCATGAGGCGCGCTTCCCGTGCGGCGAGCTCCGCGTGGCGCATTACGAGTTGCGGCTCCGTCAGGTCGGGCGGAATGTCGACTATGCCAACGCTCGCTTCGACCGCGACGCTAGCCGGATCCGCGGTTACGGCCCATGTAAGGGCCTCCGCGAGCTCCAGGCCCCGCGTCCGCAGATCGCCTTCGGACCGCCCCGCTGCGTTGTCGAGCACGGCGAACGCCCGAGAGTCCCAGCGAGCGACACAGGCTGCAGACCTCGCGGACTCCTGCAATCGCCCACTCATCACTCGGAGCAGCTCATCGACCGCGCCGCTGTCAAGCTCATCGGCGAGACCCGGCAACAAGCGCACGTCGATGAGATACAGCGTGCCTGCCGTCTTGCTCGTGCCTTCGCGCCCGGCTATCAGGGCAGTGAGGACATCCAGCAGGCGGCCCCGACTCGCGAGGCCGGTAACGGTGTCGCGCGCCAGCACGTCCTGCGCCGCGAAGCGACGGATCGCGCTGTGATCGGCCATTTCGCCCTCAAACTCCGTGAGCGCGAACCGGACAGCCTCCAGGAATGACGCCGTCTCGCACGGTTTCGTGAGGAACCGACATATCTGGCCGTCGTTGATCGCAGCCATCGCGGAGAGCACATCGCTGTGACCGGTCAGTAGAATCCGCCGGGCATTCGGAGCAATTGCGCGGGACTCTGCCAGAAAACGTGCGCCATCCATGCCTGGCATCCGCATGTCGGAGACGATGACTGCCGTGTCGGGATGCCGCTTGAGAAGGTCGAGTCCCGCTGGGCCGCTGGTTGCGATATCGACGATATAGTGGCGCTGAAGGTGCGGCTTCAGCCCCTCGACTACCTGGGACTCGTCGTCAACGCAGAGAATCCGGGGTCGCGAAGAAGTGGGCATTGGTAGTGCGAATGGTCAGTGAGCGCCGGTGCCAGCCGCCGTGAAGCGCCGCTGGAGCCCACCCGACGTCCTCCCTGTGTAAACCGCGTTAAGTGACAAACGAGTTGTGCGAGCTCGCGCTCTGCGTCGGCCAAGGCGAGCGACAACAGTGTCGCGGGGGACCCTCTCGCCGGCGCTCGACTGCATCACGGATACTTGCTGGGCTTCTCGGCGGTGACTGGCGGAGTAACCTTAGCCTCTGCGCTGATGCCGGCCAGCTGCCTCAAAGGCGCGCCCCGACCGGCCTCTGTAGTCCGTCATGCGTGGGAGCTGCGGCCGGCGGATGTCCGCACGCGCTCGGCAAGCGGCGCAACGCAAGAGTCCGCAGTTACCATTCGAGGCGCCGCGCGTCCCGAAGTTCAAAGTTTCGCTTCGCCCGTCGACGCTGAGTTGCCGCGTGGGAGGTTCTATGCCGACGTCGAAGCAGAATCGTCGCTTTAGAGTACACCGTCCGCGCGCTGGCGCGACGAATCGCTGCGCTATCTCCCTGACTATAAAGGCACTTGGCCGCCGTGGCTAAGGACCAGCCTTAGGCGGTGGGGCGCCATGCCCTGAACCGCAGCAATGCGAGTAGGGCGACACCCTTTGAGCTGGTGCCGCGCGACTTGGGTCGCGCTGCCGCGATGGATGGAAGGCGACGATGGCGCTCAACGGACAACGACCAATGGGCGCCGAACGTCGATCGAGTCCTTGTACCTCCAGCAGCCGCAGCGTGCGTCCAACCGCCGAGCACCGAAGGGCCAACCATATGATCAGCAGTCCATCCCTCGATTCCGACACGTCTCTACCGCACGGCCCGACAGTGGCGCGCGTGAGCTCCGTAGCAGTCAGGGCCTCGCTCACGGAACCGAGCGCACTGCGAGTCGCAATGTGGTCCGGCTCACGTCGTGTGGCCGAGGTCGAAGGCAATATTCTAATTGTCGACGACGATCCGAGTTCGGTGCAGCTTATGGGCACCATCCTTGCCGGCGTCGGCAACTTGCGGTTTGCTACAAGTGGACGAGATGCGTTGGCGCTAGCTCGAGATCGCAAGCCGGATCTCATTCTGCTTGATGCAGAGATGCCTGACATGAGCGGATTCGGGATGTTTGACGTTCTGAGAAGCGACCCGGAGCTGGCCGACGTTCCGGTTATCTTCGTTACCAGCCACAGCGAGGCTGGGTTTGAGGTGTCCGCTCTCGAAGCGGGCGCGGCGGACTTTATTTCGAAGCCCGTCAGTGCTGCGCGCGTATTGGCACGCGTCCGGGCGCATTTGCGGCTGAAGCACATGGCCGACGCGTTGCGCCTTACCGCCACTACCGACAGTTTGACCGGGCTCGCGAATCGGCGACAGTTCGACGAAACCCTCGAGCGCGAGTGGCGCCGCGCCGGGAGTGCAGGCCATTCCGTGTCGCTTCTGCTCGTCGATGTGGATCATTTCAAATTGTACAACGACTTATATGGGCACCCGAAGGGCGACGCGTGCCTGCAGAAAGTAGCGAAGGCCCTGCTCGCCTCGAGCTTACGTCCAGCCGATCTTGTCGCTCGTTGCGGTGGCGAGGAGTTCATGGTGCTGCTCCCGCAGACCGACCGGCACGGCGCGGAACACATGGCGCAACGCATCCTCAGCGCGATCGGCGAGCTGCAGATACCGCACAAGACCTCGCCTACCGAGCAGTGCGTCACTGTCAGCATCGGGATCTCTTGCTACGACGAAGTTAGCGTCGACTGGGGCGGGCAACTTGCGGCGAGCCAGTACAGGGCAGATCGTCCGCCCCGCCACGTCGCTGCGACTGACTTGGTGTTGGCTGCAGACCAGGCCCTCTATGTGGCCAAGCGCGGCGGCCGCGATCGCGCGGAGCTGCGCGACATCGGGGACGCGCTTGCACTTGAGACGGCGATGCCCCCGCCGATTCGCGACGCGAGCGGCGAACGGCAATTCGCGCTTTAGACGCCAGTACTGCCGATCACCCTGCCGACCGACTCTCCGGCACCGACACTCCCTCACCGCCCGTAACGATTTCCTCGGGCACCAGTAGCCATCTTCCAACGGTGAATATCGCCCTGGGTGCCAGCCACGCTGCCGACGACGTGTCCACCGGCCCGCACCCGCGGCGCCGGGTGCCCATCGATCCGCGTGTCGGGCATTGGCGCCCCGCGTACGGCAACCTCGCTTCCGCGGTGGACTGCGACTTCGCTTCCGGGCAGAGCCGAGAACTTCAGAGATCGCGCGGCCGGACCCAGCGCTGACGGCCGCGGAGTCGCGGCCCCGATTAGTGAACACTTGCGGCTACCTGGTTGCGCCGCCAGCGGTCCTGGCCGGGCCTGCTGGGTGGGCAGAATGGTCGTCAGAGTCGTTCAGGACCTTTCGCCGGAAGAGAGCGCATACTCGGCGGGACGCTTCAAACGCTGGGATAGCGCACGTCGAGCGCGGACAGTCAAAGAGGTCGCATCTCGACGGTTGGCGGCCACACGGCGACGGCCGTGAGAAGGGAAGATGGCGGCTAGAATTCTGATCGTCGACGACCATCCCCTCATGCGGGACGGCCTCCTGGACCTCATGGCCGGCGAATCAGACCTGGAGGTCTGTGGTCAGGCCGACTGCGCCGCGACTGCTCTGGCGGCGGTTGCCACCCTCCAGCCGGATGTCGTAGTGCTGGACCTGACGCTCGGTTCCGACGACGGCATTGCCTTGCTTGCGACTCTCCACGCGCAGAATCTGTCACTGAAGATCCTCGTGTTGTCGATGCACGATGAATGTCTCTTTGCCGAGAGAATTCTAGCCATGGGGGCCCGCGGCTACCTGATGAAGGAAGCTGCGTCCGAAGTGTTCCTCTTCGCTCTAAGGACAGTGATCGCTGGGGGGCGTTACGTCAAACCCGAGTTTGCAGCGCGACTCTTCGTGCAGGGACCGCACAGCAACCGACCACAGTTCCCTGAAAGCCCGCTAACAGCTCGCGAACGCGACGTGCTCCGCTTGGTTGCCCGCGGCCTTGGTACCCAGGACATTGCCAAACAGCTGCTAATGAACGTAAAGACCGTAGACACCCACCGCCGGAATATGCGCGCGAAATTGGGTCTCGCAACGGCGGCTGACCTCGTGAGGTATGGGATGCTGTGGGAATCCGCGTCGACCGAGCCGCCGACGGACGTATGACCCACGTCGTGGTACGACGTCCAAGGCGGCGTTGATCGAAGTCAGTGCGCGACGCAATCGACTCAAGGATCGTGAGACTCGCACGCGAAACGGCGCAGAAAATCAGTGTTGGACCGTCCCCGCGGCGGCCGCCGCACCTGACTCCCTGTTTGGCTGGCCGGCCCACGCGTCACCGTCTCACTAGCTTTGAATCGGATGCCGCACAAGGTGATGTCCTCCAGCGCCCTGGCTGCGTTGCTCGGCGTCAACCATCCTGGCCGCTGAACGCCAACTAATTTGGCCGTTCTGGTCTGGGGCTCCATCTGATCCAGGCTTCCTTCACTGACTGGTCCGAGGCGCGCCCCGGTCCAGCCGTCTTCTGTCGATGGCTGCCAACGTACATTTCCAAGATCGTCGCGTGATGGACCAGGCGATCGACTGAAGTCACGGTCATAGCACTGTCGGTGCCGTCGGCGGTTCAGCTGACCCTGCCAGCAACGACGGGTAGGTTGATCTGCCGCGGATACCGGACATCGACCGGGACATCGGTCTCGCGTTACTGTGCGTCGTCCAAGAGATCGATGCCTCCAGGTGTTGGCACAGTTAACCCAACGTGTTCCGCGATGACCGCTTGTGCCCACGGTGAGGCCGGCGAACCGGCGATCCGCACCACATTGCTCTGGAGCGAAACGCCAGCACTCGAAACCTGGACGGTATCAGCGGTAGTCAGTTCGGTGCTCCGCGCGATGCGTCCTACAAGCGAAAGTCCATTTCTGTCGCGTTCGTTCGCTATCGAACGGAGCGGTCGACTTGATGAGCGGAGTATGCATAGGCGAGACGAACAAGCGTGGCGTTCTAGGGCCCTTACGCATACTGCTTCGGCCCGGCGCTCGGGTCCGGCACGCCGCGCCAACACTATCCGCAGTGTGTCCGACTCCGCCCACGAGACTGCCGATCCACGGAGGGTGAATGAACGCAGATCAGATCAGAGGCCGGATCGACGTTGCGGTCGGCCTGCTCACGGAACTTGTTGGGACAGTACTCCGTCGGCCGGACTTGGAGCACCGCGGCCAGCGCGAGCAGCTGACGGGACACGCTCGAGCGTCGTACGGAAACGCTGTCGCGGCCGTGGTGCGGCGAGCGCACTAGACTTGGCCCGCGCGTGGCACTTCGTGGCCCCCGCCGTCTCCGCCTCGTCGTAGCGGCGTTGGCACCTCGGCGCATGGACGACAGTGCCCAGCGGGCGCGGAAGCCCAGCGATGTAGAGGCCGCGAGGTTCGGTCAACTCTAGGACAGGCCCCGGACGCCAACCACGTCGATCCGCGCGTGTTGGCCAGCGGGATGACATGCCCCCGATAGAGGGTGCTCGAGGCTCAGTGCCAAGCTTCGGTATCAGCCGGAACCCATTTCCGCCGGTGCATCGGCGCACACTTCGAGGTTCGGCGGGTAGAAATGGTAAAGGCAGGGGGCGCACAGCCCATGGCTGACGTTTGCCGGGCCGCGACGCACCCATTCTGGGACCCAGTGCCAGACGCGCGCATCTTCGACGGTGCGGATTCGCCGGCAGTGTGAACACTGGTGGACAAGGCCGGCCTTGTCGACGTAACGAGATAGCTGAGCCGGCATCTCGCGCGCACCCGGCGGTTGGGGCGCCTCGACTTGAATCGAATTCACGACCAGGATCCCCGCTCGTGCCGAGCCACCAATAGAGTATGCGGTCATGAGAAATCGACGCTGAATGGCCGGACCCGAGCATTCGTACTCGAATTGAGCTGGGTGATGGCCGCGCCTTAAAGTGGCGCGGCCGAAGAAATCCAGAAACCAGGCACGCAGGCACTCTGGAACTGCATCGAGGGTCGAGCTCCCGACGTGCCA
>CAYNCY010000092.1:0-10210 GCA_964395195.1 uncultured Steroidobacteraceae bacterium | reverse complement strand
ACCGTTGCTGGCCTGCGACTCGTGAACCTGTCGGCTTCCCCGCATGATATTCCCTCGCTTTTGGAGTGGATCGCCACGGCGCCGCTCTGGGCGCTTGAATCCCCGTGTGATCGCACCATAGCCTCCCCCGTGGCGTATGGCAATCGGCCGTCCGGGCTGCGTTGTAGCCGTTGCGGCGGCGCAACGGGGCCTGTAAGGCGCGTCTGAGATCGCAGATTCTTGACGGCCGCAGGGGTGCCCGGTAGCTTGTCGGGCTACGGTCGGCGGGCGCATCCATGCCCCGCGCACCGGCCACAGGATTCGGGCAGATCTCGCCCGGCGCAGTTCGGGGGGAGCCCACCAAGATGAGCCGTGAACGTCCGCGTCAGCCGCGCGACCTCGAGCTTGGCATGCAGCGCGCCATTACCCGGCGCGACTTCGTGCAAGGCGTTGCGGTCGGCTCGGCCGGTGTACTCGCGGCAGCGGTGCTGCCCGGGTGCGCGCCATCGTCCTCGCCTCCTCCCGGGGCGGCGGTCGCCTTGGCCGCGCAGGACGCGCCGGGCTACTACCCGCCGCGACTCACGGGTCTTCGCGGAAGCCACCCGGGCTCCTTCGAGGCGGCGCATGCGCTTCGGGACGGAACGCCTTCCCCGGCACCGGTCGACCTCGATGAGACCTACGATCTGATCGTGGTCGGTGCGGGCCTCAGCGGGCTCAGTGCCGCTCACTTCTACCGCGAGCTGAAGCCCGATGCGCGCATTCTCGTGCTCGACAACCACGACGACTTCGGCGGCCATGCCAAGCGCAACGAATTCGATCTCGGCGGCAAGATCCGGCTCCTGAACGGCGGCACGCTCGAGATCGACAGCCCCCGCCCGTACAGCGACGTGGCGGAGGGCGTGCTGAAGGCGGTCGGCATCGACGCCAAGGCGCTCGCGACCCGGATCCAGCACCCGGAGTTCTACGATGGCCGCGGCATGGGTACCGGCATCTTCTTCGACCGCGAGACCTTCGGCGCGGACCACCTCGCGACCGGCTACAAGCAGCAGCCGCTCGATGCGTTCCTCGCCGGCGCGCCGCTCAGCGAGGCGGCGAAGCGGGACGTGAAGCGCGTGGAGGAGGGTACGGTCGATCCCCTCCCGGGCCTGAGCTCCGATGAGAAGAAGCGCCGGCTCTCCAAGACGAGCTACCACGACTTCCTCAAAGACCTCCTCAAGGTCGACCCGAAGGTGCTCGCCCTCTACCAGGCGCGTACGCAGGGCGAATGGGGCGTGGGCGCGGACGCGGTTTCGGCGCTCGATGCCTGGGGTATCCAGCTGCCAGGCTTCCTCGGACTCAAGCTCGCGCCGGGCTCGATTCCCGGCATGGGCTTCACGCCGGCCGGTTACGCCGACACCGGCGGCTCGGTGAAACTGCACTTCCCGGATGGCAACGCGACGATCGCGCGCTCGCTCGTCCGGCACCTGATCCCGGCGGCGGTGCCGGGCGCGACGGTCGAGGACGTCGTGACCGCGCGCGTCGACTACGCGCGCCTCGATGCGCCGGGTCAGCCCGTGCGCGTGCGACTGAGCGCCACGGTCATTGCCGCGGCGAACCTCGGGACCAGCGATGCGCCGGACGCGGCGTCGATCACGTACCTGCGCGACGGTCGTGCGTACCGGCTGCGCGCGCGCCACGCCGTGCTCGCCTGCTACAACATGATGATCCCCTACCTCTGCCCGCAGCTCCCGGAGGCGCAGAAGACCGCGCTCCACTCGCTCGTGAAGACGCCGCTGGTCTACACAAGCGTCGCGATCCGGAACTGGCGCGCCTTCGACAAGCTCGGCGTCCGGCAGATCCACGCGCCCGCGGGTTACCACACCTCGGCGCGGCTCAACATGACGGTCGACATCGGCGACTACCAGAGCCCGCGCTCGCCCGACGAGCCGAGCCTCATCTGGATGACGAGGACGCCGTGCAAGCCGGGCCTCTCCGAGCACGACCAGAACCGCGCGGGACGCGCCGAGCTCCTTACGACGACGTTCGAGACCTTCGAGCGCAACATCCGCGAGCAGCTCGGCCGCATGCTGGGGTCCGGCGGGTTCGATCCCGCGGCCGACATCACCGCGATCACCGTGAATCGCTGGCCGCACGGCTACGCGCCGGAGCACAACTCGCTCTTCGAGCCCGACCTCCCCGAGGCCGAGCGACCGTACGTCGTCGGCCGGCGTCCATTCGGGCGCATCGCCATTGCAAATTCCGACGCTGGCGGCGGTGCCTACACCGACGTCGCGATCGAGCAGGCGCACCGCGCCGTTCACGAACTGCTCGGCGCCTGAGCGCCGATTCTGACCAGGAGATTCACATGAGCCATCTGAAGCTGTCGGCCGACGAGATCAAGGACCTGCGCCGGCTCGACGTCGCCCACCACTTGCCCGCGCAGAGCGACTACCGCTTGCAGGCGGAGCTGGGCGGCGCGCGCATCATCACGCGCGCCGAGGGCTCGACGATCTATGACGCGGAAGGCAATGCGCTCCTCGACGGTCACGCCGGACTCTGGTGCGTGAACGCGGGCTACGGCCGCGAGGAACTCGCCAAGGCCGCCTACGAGCAGATGCTCGAGCTGCCCTACTACAACACCTTCTTCAAGACCGCGAGCGTCCCGACCGTGCGACTCGCGGCCGAAGTGTCCGCGCGGCTCGGCGGCAACCTCTCGCACGTGTTCTTCAACACCTCGGGCTCGGAAGCCGTCGACACGGCGTTCCGGCTCGTTCGCCACTACTGGACAGTCAAGGGCCAGCCCAACCGCAAGATCTTCATCAGCCGCTGGAACGCCTACCACGGGTCGACGGTGGCTGCCGCGAGCCTTGGCGGCATGAAGGCGATGCACGCGCAGGGCGGCCTTCCGATTCCGGGCATCGAGCACATCATGCAGCCGTACCTCTTCGGCGATGCCTTCGGCGAGGACCCGGCCAAATTCGCGGCACGCGCCGCGGCGGCACTCGAGGAGCGCATTCTCAAGGTTGGCCCCGAGAACGTTGCGGCCTTCATCGGCGAGCCCGTGCAGGGTGCGGGCGGCGTGATCATTCCGCCGGCCGGCTACTGGCCGGCGATCGAGGCGATCTGCCGCAAGTACGGCATCCTCCTGATCTGCGACGAGGTGATCTGCGGCTTCGGACGCCTCGGCCGCTGGTTCGGCTTCCAGCACTATGGCGTGAAGCCCGACGTCGTCACGATGGCAAAGGGCCTCTCGTCCGGCTACCTGCCGATCTCGGCGACCGGCGTCGCTGCGCACATCGTCGCGACGATGCGCGAGGCAGGCGGGGAGTTCGTGCACGGCTACACCTACTCTGGCCACCCGGCCTGTGCGGCGGTGGCGCTCAAGAACCTCGAGATCCTGAGCCGCGAGCGGCTGATCGAGCGCACCGCCGAGGACACGGGACCCTACATCGCGAAGGCCCTCGATCGCCTGCGCAGCCACCCGTTCGTCGGCGAGGCGCGCTCGCTCGGCCTCGTCGGTGGCATCGAGATCGTCGCCAAGGCCGGGACCAACACGCGATTTGCGGGCAAGGAAGGCACCGCCGGACCGATCGTCCGCGACATCTGCATCCGCCACGGTCTCATGGTGCGCGCGATCCGGGACACCATCGTGTTCTGCCCGCCGCTCATCATCACGCACGCCGAGATCGACCGCCTGGTCGACACGATCCGCCGGGCGATCGACGAGGCGTCGAGTGTTCTGAAGGCGCTCCCGGCGGCCGCCTGAGCATCCGTTGAACGCGACCGCCACGCCTGAGAGTCTGCTGCGCACGAGCGTCTACGAAGAGCTCCGGCGCCGTTTCGTGACCGGCAAGATCATGCCGGGCAGCAGTCTTTCGACGCGCGGCGTCGCGCTCGAACTCGGCGTCAGCCAGATGCCGGTGCGCGAGGCGCTGAGCCGGCTCGCAGCGGAGGGCGCGGTCGAGATCCGCTCGAAGCGGCGCATCGTCGTGCCGCTGATGACGGCTGAGCGCTTCAAGGACCTGTTGCGCTGTCGCGAGCTCCTCGAGCCCGAGGCCGCGGCGGCCGCGCTCGGGCACATCGATCCAGCGCGCCTCAAGCACCTGCGCGGGGTTGATGACGCGCTCGGCGTCGCGCTGAAGACGGGTGACGTCACCGGCTACATGGAAGGCAACTTCGACTTTCACTTTTCGATCTATCGCGCGCAGCCAAGACGCACGATGACGCAGCTGATCGAAACGCTCTGGCTGCAGTTCGGCCCCTATATGCGCGTCGTCTACGGCCGCGTCGGCACGGCGAGCCTGGTCGACCAGCACCAGCTCGCGATCCGTGCGATCCGCGAGCGCAACGTCACTCGCCTCAAGCGTGCGATCCTCGCCGACATCCGTGACGGCATGGGCCTGATTGGCAAAAGCGGATTCGAGCCCGGGGCGTGAGATGCCGACCCGCTCATACCCACCTGCCCTGGCGCCGAGCGCCCAGCACGCGCCGTCCTACTACGCGGCGACCGTCCGGGAAGCCGTAGCCACCCGCACGTTCGACGGCTCCATCGATTGCGAGGTGTGCGTGATCGGCGGTGGATACGCCGGGCTCGCCACGGCGCTGCACCTCGCGCGGCAGGGTGTCGACGTCGCGCTCCTCGAGCAGTCGCGGCTCGGCTGGGGTGCTTCGGGGCGAAACGGCGGCCAGGCTCATGTCGGCATGCGCCGCGACCAGCACTGGCTCGAGGCCCGGGTCGGCCCCGCCGTCGCGCGCCAGTTCTGGGACTACGCGCTCGCCGCGCGCCGGCACCTCGACTGGCTGCTCGAGACCTACTCGATCGACTGCGACTTCCGGCCGGGCCTCCTGCATGCCGATCACCGGCCGCGCTACGCGGCCGACACGCGGGCCCACGTCGCGCACATGCGCGGCGTGTACGGCTATCCGCACTTGAGGTTCGTCGAGCGCGACGAACTCAGGACACTCGTCGCGAGCAATTCGTACCACAGCGGCTCGCTCGACATGGGCGGTGGCCATCTGCACGCCCTCAACTACGCGCTCGGGATTGCCCGCGCGGCCGCCGGCCACGGTGCACGCCTCTACGAAGGTGTCGAGGCGCATGCTCCGATCGCCCATGCCGGCGGCTGGCGGGTCCCGACTCCGCACGGCGAAGTGCGCGCCAAGCGCGTCGTGCTCGCCTGCAACGGCTACATGCGCGGCCTCTCGCCCACGGTCGAGCGTCGCGTGATGCCGATCAACAACTACATCGCGGTCACCGAGCCGCTCGGCCCCGAGCGCGCGAAGGGACTCATCGCGAACGGCGCCGCGGTCGCCGACTCGCGCTTCGTCGTCAACTATTTCCGGATCACGCCCGATCATCGGCTCCTGTTCGGCGGCGGCGAGAACTACGGCTACCGTTTCCCGCGCGACATCGCCGCCTTCGTGCGCCCGCACGTGCTCGGCGTGTTCCCGCAGCTCGAAGACGTGCGCTTCGAGTTCGCCTGGGGCGGGACTCTCGGCATCACGCCGACGCGGATGCCGTTCATCCGTCCGCTCGCGCCCGGGCTCTTCAACGCGAGCGGCTTTTCGGGACTCGGCGTCGTGCAGGCGCCGTACGCCGGCAAGGTGCTCGCGGACGCGCTCGTCGGCTCCCCCGAGGCGTTCGAGCTCGTGGGCCGGATTCCGGTGCCGTCATTTCCCGGCGGCCCGGCGTTGCGCTGGCCGACGCTCGTCGCCGCCATGTCTTTCTACGCGCTCAGGGATCGTCTCTGAGCTCCCCATCCAGGCAGGTAATCATGCATGAACACACGAAATCGACCCGGGCAACGCTGAACGAGTGGCGGGATTTCATCAAGGCCAATCCCGACATCGAAGCCATCGACGCTTTCACGATCGACGTCAACGGCAACTCCGCGGGCAAGCGCCTGCCGGCCAGCGACGGTGAGAAGCTGTACGAGGACGGGGTGCAGTACTCCGCGTGCGCGCTCATCGCCGACAGCCGCGGCCTCGGCCAGGGCCCGCTCGGCATCGGCAAGATCGACGGCGACCCCGACGGCACGGCGCTGCCGATCCGTGGCAGCCTGCAGCGCGTCCCGTGGACCGAGACGCCGACCGCGCAAGTCGTGTGCGAGATGACGGACGTCCACAAGGGCAAGACCCTGTGGTTCGACCCGCGCGTCATCCTCCGCGACGTCGTCGCGAACCTGAACGCGGTGGGTCTCTACCCCGTCGTCGCCTGCGAGCTCGAGTTCTACCTCATCGATCCCAGGCGCGGACCCGACGGGCAGATCTCGGTCGGGGCGCTCCCCGGTCGCACGCCGTCGCGGCGCGCCGCCAACCTGTCACTCGAGGCAGTCGACGACGCGGCGGCGTTCCTGTCGCGCGTCAATGAGGCCGCGCGCGTGCAGGGGCTGCCGGTGTGCGGTGCGGTCGCCGAGTACGGCATCGGCCAGTACGAGGTGAACCTGCGCCACGTGGCGGATGCACTCCTGGCGGCGGATCACGCAGTGTTGCTGAAGCGCCTCGTCAAGGGAGTCGCGCGTTCGCTCGGTCTCGAGGCGACGTTCATGGCGAAGCCCTTCGCCGCGCAGCCGGGCAACGGCCTGCACGTGCACGTCAGCCTCGTCGACGAGGCGGGCAAGAACCGCTTCGGTGCCGCTGGCGGCGAGGTGCTGCTCCGGCGCGCGATCGCGGGCGTGCAGTCGACGATGTACGACTCGCTCGCGTTCTTTGCGCCAAACTTCAACTCGCAACGGCGCTACCTCGGGCTCTTCGTGCCGACGACACGCGACTGGGACCACAACAACCGGAGCGTCGCGTTCCGGGTGCCGGCGGCGCACGGCCAGGCGCGCCGCCTCGAGCATCGCGTGGCCGGCGCCGATGCGAGCCCGCACCTGACGGTGGCCGCGATCCTGGCGGGCATCCTGCACGGGGTGCAGAACGAGCTCGAGCCGACCGAGCCGCTGGGCGGCAAGGCGAGCACGGCGACGGATGCGGACTTCCCGAGCGACCTGATCGTGGCGCTCGCGCGTCTCGAGCAGTCACCGCTCCTGAAGCAGTACTTGCCCGCCGACTTCCTGAAGCTGTACGCGGAGCTCAAGCGGGGCGAATACGCCGAACTCATCGAGGAAATTTTCAACCGTGAGTACGACTTCTACGCCTGATGCAGCCGGAACCCTCGAAGCACGCCGCGGTATCTACCGCGGCGTCGTGCTCGAGCGGTTGCGCGCCGTGCGTGCCGCCGAGGAAGAGCGGTACGTACGGGCGCACCCGAAGTCCGAGGCCCGTACTCTGGGGGATGCGTCCGGGTACTACGC
Organism: uncultured Steroidobacteraceae bacterium; assembly: GCA_964395195.1. Lineage (GTDB taxonomy): Bacteria > Pseudomonadota > Gammaproteobacteria > Steroidobacterales > Steroidobacteraceae > CAIKZZ01. The sequence continues at coordinate 2,957 of CAYNCY010000092.1, read as the reverse complement.
CGGGGTCCCGATGCACTGGATGCTCGACTGGCCGCTGCCGTTCCCGCTCGTGGTCGCGAGCGCGCGCGGCGCGACGCTGACCGACGTCGACGGCCACTCGCTCGCGGATTTTTGCCTGGGCGACACGGGGTCGATGTTCGGCCATTCGCCGGAGCCTGTCGTTCGCGCGCTGACGGCGCAGGCGGGTCGCGGTCTCGCCTACATGCTGCCGACGGAGGACGGGATTGCGGTCGGCAAGCTACTTATCGAGCGGTTCGGGCTGCCGCACTGGCAGGTCGCGACGACCGCCTCGGACGCGAACCGTTTCGCACTCCGGCTCGCGCGCGCGGTCACGCGCCGGCCGAAGATCCTGGTCATGAACGGCTGCTACCACGGCGCGGTCGATGAGACGTACGTGACGCTCGAGAACGGACGGCCGCGCAATCGGCCGGGCCTCATCGGCCAGCACGTCGATTTGACGGCCGCGACCGAGGTGGTCGAGTTCAACGATGTCGCGGCGCTCGAGCGCGCGCTCGCCGCGCGCGACGTCGCCTGCGTGATCACCGAGCCCGTGCTCACGAACTGCTGCATGGTCGCACCGGAGCCCGGTTACCACGCGGCGCTGCGCGAAATCACGCGCAAGACCGGCACGCTTCTGCTGATCGACGAGACGCATACGATCTCGACGGGCCCGGCCGGCTACACCGGCGCCTACGGTCTCGACCCGGACATTTTCGTGCTTGGAAAGCCCATCGCGGGCGGCGTTCCTACCAGCGTCTGGGGGTTCACCGCCGCGATCGCCGCGAGCTGGGACCGGATCCGGCGGGAGGATCCGCCGGGCCACTCCGGCATTGGCACGACGTTGTCGGCGAATGCGCTCTCGATGGCGACGATGCGCGCGACCCTGACCGAGGTCATGACGGAGTCGGCGTACGCGCACATGGGGGCGCTCGCGCTTCGGCTCGCGGCCGGGCTCGAGGCGACCATTGGCAGGCTCGGGCTCCCGTGGCACGTCGCCCGGGTCGGGGCACGGGTCGAGTTCATCTGCGCGCCGGGGCCGCTCAGGAATGGCGGCGAGGCGATGGCAGCGCACGCGCCCGAGATCGAGCGCGCCATTCACCTCGGTCTTCTCAACCGTGGCTGCGTGATCGCGCCGTTCCACAACATGATGCTGCTGTGTCCGGCGACGACCGCGCAGCAGGTCGATCAGTTGGTGGCGGCCTTCTCGGAGGTTGGTGCAGCGCTCGCCGGCTGAGGCGCATCGGCGGGCGGCGCGGCCTCGGGGGTCTTCTCGGCGAGGACCTTCAGCTGCGCGAGCCCGCGCTCGTAGTCGGGGCCGACGGCCTTGTCCACGAAGAGTCCCATGAAGTGCGCGGCCGGGTTGGCGCCGAGATCGAAGTCGAGCGACCAGGTGACGCGCGTCGCCGTGCCCTCGCTCGCGAGCGCCCAGACCGCCTTCGCGGTGCCCATGCCGCCGAACTCGAGATCCGAAGCCACCCGCGTGTCGGCGACTGACTCGGTGATCACCTGGCTACCCTTGCCGACCTTGGAATTCCCGATCCAGGTCATTGCGGAGCCGACGCCAGCGTCCGGCCCGGAGAACGAAATTTTCACGTTCGGGTCGATCTTGGTCCATGGCGACCACTCGTTGAAGCGCTTCAGCGAGTTGACGTAGGGAAAGAGCGTGGCCGTGGAACGCTCGATCGTGATCGAGCGCTCGATGTGAATCTCGCGCGGCAGCATGAGGCCGACGCCAATGAGCACGATGACGACGACGAGGAGTGCACCGAGCAGTTTCTTGAGCATGACGCGGTCCTTCGATCAGCGAATCCAGAGCACGCTTCTACGCCGCCCGACGGGCGGACACAAGCGAGGCCCATCGCAGTCAGCTGCGCCTACCGGTCGAGCGCATCCTTGAGGCGGCCGAGCGCAACGCCGGCGGTGACGCCCGCGCGCCAGAAGCGGTGCAAGCGGATCCGCGGAATGGGTGTCGAGGGAATCGCGAGCGAGTCGAGCGGCTCGCCTGCGGCAGCGGCCGCGACTTCCCGGCCCATCGCCGTCGCCAGCGCAACGCCACGACCGCTGTAACCGAGCGCGATCAGCAGGCCGGGTGCGGGCGCGTGAAAGCGCGGGTAGAAGTCCGGGGTCAGCGCGAACTGGCCGTTCCACCAGTGCGTCCAGCGAACCTCGTGCAGCGCCGGCCACAGACGCTCGGCGTAGCGAACGAGGTGCGCGTAATCAGCCAAGGCATCCGCCGGGCGCTGCACGCCGCGGCCACCCATCAGGAGGCGCCCCGCGCCGTCGCGCCGGTAGTACGCGGTGATCGTGCCGATCTCGTAGACGACCGCACGGGTCGGCACAACGGTCGGCGCGAGGGCTGCCGGCAAGGGCTCGGTGGCCGCGATCGCGCTATAGATCGGCACGATGCTGGTGCGTAGCCCGGGCCACAGGTCATCCGAGTAACCGTCCGTCGCGAGCACCACACGGTCGGCGCGCACCGTGCCGCCGGGGGTCGCGACCGTCCAGCCGGTACCCTCGCGCGCAAGGCCGAGCGCACGGCTGCCCGCGAAGATCCTGGCACCCGCCCGTGTCGCCGCGCGCGCGAGGCCGCGCGCGAGGGCAAGCGGATTGACCGAGCCGCCGCGCGGGTCGAGGAGTCCCGCCCGATAGCGGGTTGTGCCGGTGGCGGCCGCGATGCCAGCGGCGTCGAGCGGGGCGAGCGCGACGCCACGGCGGTGCCACTGGGCGGCGGCCGACGCGAGTGCGGCCTCTTGCGAATCGTTGCAGGCGGCGCGAATCGTGCCGCCGCGCTCCGCCTCGCATTCGATGCCAAGGCGCGCGATGAGCGCGAACAGGTAGTCCGGCGCGCCGCCCGAGAGCCGGATGAGCCGCTGACCGCGCTCGGCGCCGAAGGCCTGCTCGACCTCGTCCGGCTCGTGCTTGAGGCCGGCATTGACCTGGCCCCCGTTCCGACCGGA